>NZ_MJIQ01000036.1:0-2941 GCF_001878775.1 Acinetobacter sp. AR2-3 | reverse complement strand
GAAAAGGAGAAGAGAAAGGGTGTTAAAGTGAGGGGTTATGGGGGGGGGAGAGGTAGGGGGAGGAAAGGAATGGGTAGAGTATGGGGATTTTTTTTTTTTTGTCTCGTGGGCTCGGAGATGTGTATAAGAGACAGTGACAACCGGTACACCAGAGGTTCGTCCACTCTGGTCCTCTCGTACTAGGAGCAGATCCTCTCAAATTTCCAACGCCCACGGTAGATAGGGACCGAACTGTCTCACGACGTTCTAAACCCAGCTCGCGTACCTCTTTAAATGGCGAACAGCCATACCCTTGGGACCTGCTTCAGCCCCAGGATGAGATGAGCCGACATCGAGGTGCCAAACACCGCCGTCGATATGAACTCTTGGGCGGTATCAGCCTGTTATCCCCAGAGTACCTTTTATCCGTTGAGCGATGGCCCTTCCATACAGAACCACCGGATCACTAAGACCTACTTTCGTACCTGCTCGACTTGTGGGTCTCGCAGTTAAGCGCGCTTTTGCCTTTATACTCTACGCGTGATTTCCGACCACGCTGAGCGCACCTTCGTACTCCTCCGTTACTCTTTAGGAGGAGACCGCCCCAGTCAAACTACCCACCAGACATGGTCCTCGTCCCGGATAACGGGACAGAGTTAGAACCTCAATATTACCAGGGTGGTATTTCAAGATTGGCTCCACAGCAACTAGCGTCGCTGCTTCAAAGCCTCCCACCTATCCTACACAAGTAAGATCAAAGTTCAATGTCAAGCTGCAGTAAAGGTTCACGGGGTCTTTCCGTCTAGCCGCGGGTACACCGCATCTTCACGGCGAATTCGATTTCACTGAGTCTCTGCTGGAGACAGCGCCCCCATCATTATGCCATTCGTGCAGGTCGGAACTTACCCGACAAGGAATTTCGCTACCTTAGGACCGTTATAGTTACGGCCGCCGTTTACTGGGGCTTCGATCAAGAGCTTCGCTTACGCTAACCCCATCAATTAACCTTCCAGCACCGGGCAGGCATCACACCCTATACGTCCACTTTCGTGTTTGCAGAGTGCTATGTTTTTAATAAACAGTTGCAGGGGCCTGGTTTCTGAGGCTGTCGGCCGCTCAAGGAGCAAGTCCTATCACAGACAACAGCGTACCTTCTCCCGAAGTTACGGTACCATTTTGCCTAGTTCCTTCAGCAGAGTTCTCTCAAGCGCTTTGGTCTACTCGACCTGACCACCTGTGTCGGTTTCGGGTACGATTCCTGTGTAACTGAAGCTTAGAGACTTTTCCTGGAAGCATGGTATCAGCCACTTCACTGTACAAGTACAGCTTGCTATCAGTTCTCAGCATAGAGTACCCCGGATTTGCCTAAGATACATGCCTACAACCTTCCACCTGGACAACCAACGCCAGGCTGACTTAACCTTCTCCGTCCTCTCATCGCATTACACAGAAGTATTGGAATATTAACCAATTTCCCATCGACTACGCCTCTCGGCCTCGCCTTAGGGGTCGACTCACCCAGCCCCGATTAACGTTGGACTGGAACCCTTGGTCTTTCAGCGTGCGAGTTTTTCACTCGCATTGTCGTTACTCACGTCAGCATTCGCACTTCTGATACCTCCAGCAGACTTCTCAATCCACCTTCATCGGCTTACAGAACGCTCCCCTACCACGCATAATAAATTATGCATCCGCAGCTTCGGCATATAGTTTTAGCCCCGTTACATCTTCCGCGCAGGCCGACTCGACTAGTGAGCTATTACGCTTTCTTTAAAGGGTGGCTGCTTCTAAGCCAACCTCCTAGCTGTCTATGCCTTCCCACATCGTTTCCCACTTAACTATAATTTTGGGGCCTTAGCTGGCGGTCTGGATTGTTTTCCTCTTGACTACGGACGTTAGCACCCGCAGTCTGTCTCCCGGATAGTACTCATTGGTATTCGGAGTTTGCATCGGTTTGGTAAGTCGGGATGACCCCCTAGCCGAAACAGTGCTCTACCCCCAATGGTATTCGTCCGAGGCGCTACCTAAATAGCTTTCGGGGAGAACCAGCTATCACCAAGTTTGATTAGCCTTTCACCCCTATCCACAAGTCATCCCCTGGCTTTTCAACGACAGTGGGTTCGGTCCTCCAGTTAGTGTTACCCAACCTTCAACCTGCTCATGGATAGATCACCTGGTTTCGGGTCTATACCCAGCAACTAATGCGCCCTATTAAGACTCGGTTTCCCTACGGCTCCCCTATTCGGTTAACCTTGCTACTGAATATAAGTCGCTGACCCATTATACAAAAGGTACGCAGTCACCGGACACAAGCCGGCTCCCACTGCTTGTATGCATGCGGTTTCAGGATCTATTTCACTCCCCTCACAGGGGTTCTTTTCGCCTTTCCCTCACGGTACTGGTTCACTATCGGTCAGTCAGGAGTATTTAGCCTTGGAGGATGGTCCCCCCATATTCAGACAAGGTTTCACGTGCCTCGCCCTACTCGACATCATCATATAAGCCCTTTCGTGTACAGGACTATCACCGTCTACGGTCGCACTTCCCAGAGCGTTCCACTAGAACTTATATGACTTAATGGGCTCTTCCCCTTTCGCTCGCCGCTACTGAGGGAATCTCAATTGATTTCTTTTCCTAAGGGTACTGAGATGTTTCACTTCCCCTCGTTCGCCTTGCAACACTATGTATTCATGTTGCAATACCTACCTTATGGTAAGTGGGTTTCCCCATTCAGACATCTCCGGATCACAGGATATTTGCCGCCTCCCCGGAGCTTTTCGCAGGCTATCACGTCTTTCTTCGCCTCTGACTGCCAAGGCATCCACCACATGCACTTAATTACTTGACTATACAACCCCAAACAGTCGTTTATCCTTACAAGTAGCTGTCTCTTATACACATCTGACGCTGCCGACGATCTTACGCGTTTACATTTTTCGTGCATCCTTCTTACTATTAAAAA
>NZ_MJIQ01000035.1:0-90612 GCF_001878775.1 Acinetobacter sp. AR2-3 | reverse complement strand
GTGAGATGGAGGAAGAGGGAGGGAGGAAGGAGGGAGAGACGCGTAAGATCGTCGGCAGCGTCAGATGTGTATAAGAGACAGACGATGATCTCTAACGTCTTGCAGAACTGCAAGACGTTGAATTTCTTTATCAGACATAGTGATCAGCATCCATATTTTATATCCAGTCCATGGTGATAAAAACCATCATAAACCAGACATTTTTATTGGTGAGAATATAGACACTTTAAATGGGTTCTAACAATAGTATTTCGTATAATGTATATTATGTTAAATGGAATCTCTGTGACAGCACTCTTTCAAAGTTATTATCCATAAAAGTTAATTTTGGAGTTTCCTTGTGTGTATACCTTTAACTGTTAAAAAAACATATTTGGATCAGCATATCTATAAATAGTATCCAGATCTTTTTCAATCGAACCAGAAACTATATTGGGTAAAACCTGATTTACCTTCACAAAGATCTTTTCAGGATAACCGACCTGATACGACTGACAATCTTTCTGTAAGAAATGATAAAACTCTTGTGCGACAAAATCAGGATCATCCATTTTAGTTCCCAGTGCCTGATTCATTTCTGTGACATTTGCATCATTCATTTCCGTGATCGTTGCCCTTGGTGAAAAATAACGAAATTGAATTGAGGTCTTAGCATACTCACGTGCAAGCGCTTCGGTGGCACCGCGCAAGGCGAATTTACTGGCACAATAACTGACATAACCCGGATAGCCAATGCTACCGAAAGTAGAACCGATATGAATGATCTGGCTTGGCTGAGTTTTTGACATCAATGGAATCATGCCTTGCACCAGTTGCAAGGGATAGACCACATTAATCAGCATCATCTGTTCCATCACTTCCTGTGACTGCTGTGAGAACAGACTGAAATCATTGATACCGGCATTATTGATGTAATAGTGAATGGGGGTATTCAGTTCGGCCAGCGCACCTAGCAAATCGTTACGGCTGTGCTGCTCGGCCAGGTCACAGCAGATCCCTTGCAGTTGTATATCCGGATAACACTGCGCCAGTTTTTCACCTAATTTTTGTAAAGTCCGTTCATTACGTCCGACCAGAACCAGATTCAGGCCATTTTTCCCAAGAATATCGGCAATGGCCTGTCCGATGCCACCGGTCGCACCTAGAAGAACTGCTGTTAAATTGGACATAGATCATTTCTCTTATCGTTGAATTTTTTAAGATGTCTCTTTCTGCTTTGCTTAAAAGTCAGGATTCAAGCCCAGTCCCATACAGATGTATAGCTTGCGCTGTTCAAGTGGTACCAAGATTTCACGTCGGCCATGCATAAAGCGTTTGTTATCAATGATCACCAGATCACCATCCTGCCAGTCAATTTCTGAGGTCTGGGTTTCACAACGCTCTGCCAGTTCTACGAGTAAGTCCGGACTAATTTCTGAACCGTCTGCAAAATAAAAACGGGGTTTTTCATAATTGTAAGAAGGCCCCAGTAAGGTATTGGCAAAGGCTGGAACACCCTTAAGATTGTCATGGCGGACCATCGGCATATTTAAATGGTAGTGCACTCCCCCATCATGTGCGGGACTGATCCGCTGTCCAGGCACCATCTCGATAAAGCGTTCTAATTCCAGCTGGCCGACCTGCTCTGAATTTTCAATATTCAAGGCAGTGGCCACATATTTCTGCCAGATCGGTTTGGGTAAATAACGGCTAATGGTCATCGGCTTGGAGAATTTCTGCTTGAGCGCATCCGACATATTTTTCCAGACTTCATGCCCATCACATAAGGTAGTCTGCGAACCGCGCGAAGCACTTTTTTCACTGAAAAAGGCGATAATATCGGGCGGTAAAGGCGTTGTGCCATTTTCAATATGAAGTCCCATGGCCTGGCTACCTGCATCAACTTTCTGGGACTGACGAGTGACATTTTCGCGTGCAGGATCATAAGTCAGCCGCTGGCATAGCCTATTCATGAGTTCACTAAACGAGGTCACGTCATAGTGTTCATGTCTTAACAAGACCCAGCCCTGTTCTACCAATTGCGTTTTAATCTGATTAGGTGTGGTGTGCAAAGCTTGCTGTGCAATATTCATGTGTTCTCTCTCATTCGATAGATCTATGGGTCTGTGAACTATGCAAAATAAGTTGGGACTCGTCCGGCATCAGTTCAGCCTGAAAATTTTGCTGAATCTGCTGTCTGCGCAGTTTGCCGTTGTCGGTCAACATCTGGTTGTTCAGGGAAAAGGGCTCTGGAGACTTACACCAATGTTTGATCTGGGCATAATCCGGCATCCGGCTATTGGCCCGCTGAATCGCTGCTACCAGTTGCTGGTCTTGCGTATCATCAGGGGCATAAATCACGGCCGACAGATATGGTTGGGCTTCGCCAAAAATGGCAATCTGCTGGATTTCCGGCTCGGTCAGACTGTTGGATTCGACCCATTCCGGGGAAATATTGCGTCCAAAACTGCTGATAATTATCTGCTTGATGCGTCCGGTAATGTACAAATAGCCATCCTCATCAAAATATCCGGCATCACCCGTATGAATATACGGTGTCGCAGTCATGTCATTGACATAACCCAGCATGGCATTACCCTTCACTACTACTTCGCTGTTGGCTGCAATCTCAACTTCGACATGCGGTAAAATCCGGCCCACACTGCCAATGCGGCGTGCACCCGGCAGATTCAGACTGACCACCGAGGCACACTCGGACAGGCCATAACCCTCATAAACCGGAAGGTTAAGTTGCTTACACTGTTTGAGTAAATCAGCAGAGACTTTCCCTCCACCGACCGCAATAAATTTCAGCGTCTTGAAACCTGCAGCCCCGTGTTCAGCGCTATATTCCACAATCGCTTTCAGCATCTGCGGTAATAAAATCACACTTTCGATTTGATAGCTCTGCAGTGCATTTACAAACCGTTGTGTATCAAAAGTATGATTAGATGTCAGGCCAAACTGGCTCACCTCACCGACTACTACAGCGCGCCCCATGCTCAGTGCGACATAAATGCCGGCAATATTTTCCAGCAAGGTGGCAAATGGAATCAGGCACAAATGCCGTCCAAGCTGACTGCTGGCCAATGCATGACTGAGTGAATGCGTAATTGATTCTATGGTGTCTTCAGCCAGACACACGCCTTTCGGTGTCCCCGTACTGCCAGAGGTATAGGTGATTTTTGCCGGCTGCTGGGTTTGTAAAGAAGATGAATACTGTACTGCCTGTTCTAGCTGAAAAAAGCGTGCATGTAGCTGGCCAGCAATAAAAATCTCATCTCTACTCATGTCTTGAGCCAGATTTAACAGCCATTCTGGTGCAGAGAAAGATTCATCCAGAATACAGAGCAGCTCTGTTTGGCTGTCGGAAAGCAGATGCCGTACTTGGGCTACAGTAAAAAATAGAGGAACAGGTATTACAGTCATGCCGGCTTTTTGTGCGGCAAGATCGACCACAATCCAGTCGATGCTGCTCACGCCCCATAAGGCCAGATGGCGCAGATTAAGCTGCTTGAAACCGGCACTCAATAATTCTACCCGCTGCTGTAGCTCCGCATAGCTGAGGGTTGCCTGTGTGGTGACTACCGCTTCTAGCTGCGGATATTGTCGTGCTTGCAGGCTGATACGTTCAAATAAAGCAGTCATCATTTAAATTCTGTGCCTCGCTGATCAAGCAAAATGCTTTAATGACTAAATTGATAAAATTGACGAGCGACTTGTAGGGCCTCTGCCACATCAATCGCCAGCACATAAGGTTTCTGCTGGTAATAACTGCCCCACAGGCGTTGTGCCTCTCCAAGGACTTGCGGGTCAGCCTTTTCAAGCACATGAAAATGTAATCCCATTTGTTGCAGCACATAACGCACAGCGGCTGTCCCGGTACATACTGCCCATTCGATGTGTTGCTGCGAGAGATGAAAAACCAGAAAGGCCACCATCAGTTTGGCTTTGTCCATATCTAGTGCTGCAAGATTGCCAATTTCTACCACTTTGTCTCGACTGACCTGGGTTTGGCTCAGTTTACTTAATGTGTTTTCAACGGGTTCATCGAGATACTGTTCCAGAAAGGCATTAAATTGATTTAAATGCTGCATACCAATCACCACCTGCATCTCGGCGCCTTGATAACCTGCAAACAGGGTCGAAGAGAAGCTCGATACAGTGGCCTGATGGACTTGCTGATATTTTTCCTGAATAAAATGTTCCAGGCTACGGCGTTCAGGTGTCTCGCTTTGTTCTACAGTTTTGACCGTCAAATGTAGCGATTGATCCTGTGCTGAAATTACCGGATACGCCGGAGGTACTTGTAGTAAAAATTTATTGTGATTGATTTGTTTTTTATATTCAGGCTGCTTGAAATATGTATTTAGAAAGTGAATCTGACTAGATAAATAAGGATCAAAACTGAACTTGATCATTTGGCTCACACCACGAAATTAACTTGCTACTCAAGATAGAAGCCCAAACTTAAAAAATTCTTAATTTTGTGCAAAAGAATGTAAAAGCTGTGTGTATAAAAAATCCAGAGAACGGCCGGTTTTTTTAAGAGCATTTTAAGATTGAAAATTTAAGTTAATCCTATCTCTTGTTAACTGAAACTGTTCTATGTCTTCCTACCGCTCACCTTATAAAGGCACCTCAGGAACGCAGCGTATTTTTAATGCGACCCGTTATTCCCTGGCTGGTTTTAAAACCGCCTTTCAAAATGAGGCCGCCTTCCGGCAAATTCTGCTGATCAACCTTATTTTGATTCCTCTAAGCTTTTGGATGCCGGTTAGCCGGGTTGAGCAAGCACTGATGGTCGCCGTGTGCCTATTGGCGTTGATCATTGAACTGATTAACTCAGCGATAGAGGCAGTGGTAGACCGGATTTCCATGGAACGGCATGAACTGTCTAAAAATGCCAAGGATATGGGCAGTGCGGCTCAGTTTGTAGCACTTAGTTTAATTGCCCTGACCTGGGGCATCATTTTGGCTGGTCATTTGATTTGACCTCTGCTCTTGCTACTGCCTGAAATGGACAACTTAAAAATGATCACTGACCGTTCCCGGTTTTTACTGACCCAAACTTTACTTTTGATCTTCAGTTTTTTGATTCTTCTCAACTTCTTTGACATTGGAGGAGTGCTGGACTTACAGCTCATCTATCCCTTTATCGATGATCAGGGTCAATTTCCCCTTCGAAAACAATGGGCACTGGCAGAACTCAATCATCGCTATGTTAAAGACCTGCTGATTCTAGTGTATATCACATTATTACTGGGCTGGTTGGCATCACTGAAATGGCAGAACTGGTATATACGGCGCTGGGAATTTGGCTATTTTTTTAGCATGGTAGTGCTGACCACAGCCTCGATCGGAATTTTAAAATCCCAGTCAGCCCATGCCTGTCCCTGGGATATGACCATACCTACCCATAATGGGATTTTGTGGGATTTTAGTGCCACTGCAGGCCACTGTTTTCCTGGAGGGCATGCATCTAGTGGTTTTGCGTTAATGGCCGGCTATTTTGTTTATCGTATTTCTAACCGCAAGCGTGCTTATTTTCTTCTGATCGGTGCAGTAATTTTAGGGTTGGCCATGGGCTGGGCACAAATGATGCGCGGAGCACATTTCCTGAGTCATAATTTATGGACTGGCTGGATTATCTGGTGCATCAATGTCATTGGCTATACGCTGTTTAGCCACAAACTACCAATAGAAAAGACCACTCCTATACGCTCTAGTATCAGGCAACCTTAACTCCAAAAACTAGAAGCCTATTTGCTTAGGCTTTGGCCAAAGGAAACTTGACCTGTACACAAAGGCCACTCAGATTGACACTTCGCGAAAATTCTAGTGTTCCACCCAAGCGCTCGGTGGCTTTATCTACAATGGATAAACCCAAACCGCTGCCAATTTCTGCATGGTTATGTATCCGGTAGAAGCGTTGCCGGATCTGATTGAATTGAGCGGGATCTATCCCTGTACCACTGTCTTCAATCTGTAAAACTGCCTGATGGCCTTGCTGGAAAATCGACACATTAATCACGCCATCCTTCGGACTATATTTAATCGCATTATCAATTAAATTATAAATAATCGAGTGCAAGGCCGAAGCCTGGCCCTGAATCAATAGTTCCTGCTGCTGCTCTACCCCTAAATCAATGTCTTTCTGTAGCGCCAGTTGAATCAGCTCTTCGATACAGGTGACTGTCATTTGATTCAGTGATAGCAATTGAACAGGTTCGCTTAAACCTTCGGTCACATCCTGTTTGGCCAGACTTAATAACTGGTTGACCAGATGCTGCATGCGCAAAATGCCTTGACTCAAATTATGGATAGATTCGCTCTGAGGGAACTGCTGTAGCAAAATTTGTAGCTGTAAATTCAAGGCCGTCAGTGGCGTGCGTAATTCATGTGCAGAATCCGCTACAAATTGACGTTGTTCCTGTTGGGCCAGAGAAATTCGGCCAAACAGATAATTCATTTCCTGAATGGTCGGTTCCAGCTCCAGGGGATAATCTTTCATTGCAATTGGCTTTAAGTCTTGTGCCTTGCGGCTGGCCAATTCAGTTTTAAAGTCATTGAGTGGCTGAAAATTTTTCCGGATCATCCAGCCTAAGCCAAACACTGCAAAAGGTAAAAAAAGTACGTAAGGAAGAAACATATTAGCTGCCAGTTCCAGCGCCAGTTCCTGCCGGACATTTTGCTGCTGGCTCACCTGAATCTGTAATTGCTTACCAGGAATAATATAAGTTAACCAGGTTCCATATGGCGTTTGATGCTTGTAGAAACCTGCTTTCCTGACCGGTGCCACCAGAACATCCTGCGGATGGAAGGAAGTGGCTGTATCTGTATAGGACCAGATATCTACAAATAAATCTTCTTCACTGTATTGTTTTGCCAGATCAATTTGGCTTTGTAAGGGTTGCGGATGATTTTCTGAAATGCGCTCTGCCAGACTTTGCATCTGTTTATCCAGTACTTCATTAATTTCTTCGAGCGCAATCCGGTATGCTGCAAAGATTAGCACACAGCCCAGTACCACGCTAAATAATGAAATATAAATAACCAGACGTTTTTGCAAGGAATAACGTTTTTGCATGGTGCTCATCCTAAGCGATACCCTAGCCCACGTATGGTACGTATGAAGTCTTTTCCTAGTTTTGCCCGCAGATGATGGATATAGACTTCCACCGTATTACTGCTGACATCACTGTCAAAATCATAAAGCTTGTCTTCCAGATCATTCTTGGAAAAAATTTTATTCGGATGATTTAGCATGGCCATTAAGATAGACCATTCCCGGTTGGATAATTCTATAGCCTGTCCATTAAACAGAGCGATATGCTGCTCCAGATCTAGTTCCAAACCACTGTGTGATAATTTCTTATTCGTATCTATCCCGGTATTTTTTAAACCACTACGGCGTATTAAGGCATGAATACGGGCCAGTAACTCGTCAAATTCATAAGGCTTGATTAAATAGTCATCTGCTCCCTGATTCAGCCCATCTACCCGGTTTTGTAACTGATCACGGGCGGAGATAATCAGTACCGGTAAATTTGGAAACTTCTGCCGGATATTTTTTAGCACCAGCATACCATCCATCATCGGCAAGCCTAAATCGAGCAGGACAATATCATAGGCCTGCTGCTGTAACTGTTTTAAACCCTCAATCCCATTATTGACCCAGTACACATCAAACTGATGCAGCTTGAGCAATGTTTCAGTCGACTCGGCAATCATAAAGTCGTCTTCAATAATCAGTATTTTATGCATTTCAAGCTCTATTCTTTAATGATGGTGAGCATTGTGCAAGCATATCATTTTTAGCTTCAGTCACTTGCGTTTTTATATCCAGTAAACTTAATAAGCTGGGGAAAAGATGATCCTGACTACGGGCCTGTTCGGTCTGCCCTTTAAGACAGCTGACCTGCTGGGTATTCTGCTGCTTCCAGGCATCGGAGAACCACATCAGCATCGGGACATGGGTTTGCTGGGTCGGCGCCATACTATAAGGTGCACCATGCAGGTATAAACCATGCTCTCCAGTGGATTCCCCATGATCAGACAGGTACCAGAAACCGGTCTGATATTGAGTTTGCTGCTTTAAAGTTTCAACGATCTGGGCAAGAACATGGTCTGTATATACAATCGAATTATCATAGCTATTCTTTAATTCTTCTGTACTGCAGCCCTGAATGGCATTGCTATTACAGGTTGGTTGAAATGGTTGATACGGCGTTTTGGAACGCTTGAAATATGCGGGGCCATGACTGCCCATCTGATGCAGTACAATTAATTGTGGTTTCGGGTTGTTTTTATCCAGATGCGCCAGATAATCTTTCAAGCTATCCACCAGGATTTCATCAAAACATTCACCAGCAGCATCACACCACTTCTGTTTCAGTTGTGCCGGAATCTGGTATTTTTGTACCCGGTCACAGGCACCTTTACAGCCCGAGTTATTATCGATCCAGGTTACCTGATAACCGGCGCGCTGGGCAATATCCAGCAAACCTTCTCGGTGGCTGGCGAGCTGTTCATCATAGGTTTCACGTGACATGCCCGAAAACATACACGGGACTGAAACGGCAGTTGCTGTGCCACAGGAACTGACTTGACTAAAATTAATCACCGCTAACTTGCTCAGTTCAGGATTGGTATTGCGCGCATAGCCATTTAAAGCAAAACTCTCGGCACGTGCAGTTTCTCCAACAACCAGCACCATCAATTTGGGATGTTCCTGCATTTGGGCCTGCTGTAGCAGATGAGCATCTTCGGCATAAGTAATTAAAGGTAAATTCGCCTTAGGTGCTTTCTTTTTATAATAGGACAAGGTGGACGCGATGCTGTTTTGTGGAGAAAGCATACCCTTCAGGTCGCGGTGCTCGCGGAAGATGGCTGCATAATCGACATAGAAACAGAACAATAAACCTAGAATCAGTCCGAGTGAGACTACACTGCTCAAGCCTTTTTGTAAGATTTGACGCCCTAGCGATGCAGGCTGAATTTTAAGCATCCAGATGACGCAGAGTGGAAAAACCACAAACACCAGTGTCCAGATGACCAGTCGCATTGACCAGAGATCTCGAACTTCACGGGCATCGGTTTGCAGCATATTCTGGATCTGGTCTGGCGTAATAACGACCCCCAGACTATTGACAAAATAAGCACTAAAACCGCCCAGAATAATCAGGACACTGGCCAGTATTTTGGCATTCCATTTCCAGTTCAGCCACTGTAATACCAGATTGTAAAACGCAATAATGATCAGTGCCGTGGCGACCAGTAACAGGCCTGCTTTCAGATTGGTATAAGGCGTAAATTCGTGAATTTTCTGATAGAAAGCAAAGTTTAGGATCAATCCCAGCCAAATAGCCAGTAACATGTTGAAGCCTGAAAGACTAATCGACTTTTTAGGTCGCTGACTAAAAAAAGACGAATGGGAAAACAGCTTCAGCATGATCCGTGGCTCAAAGACTTTAAGATGCTTTAGCCTAGAATTTGAAACTTAAAAATGGCTTAAAATAATTGGATCATTTCATAATATATGCAAACCAGCCCTTCTTTATTTCAAACTCAGAAGAATAAAGATAAGTCCTAACATATGTAGAATCTGGCTAGGCGCAAAATATAGAAAAAACTTCCATCCCCCGGTCACAAAAGAATTGATACTTTTAGACACTGCATGTGCCGCAAGTCCAATCATGACAGCATAAATTAAAGTCAGGTTATGAGGATTTCCCTGTATCACTACACCTGCTACAGCAGCATGCACTTCAAATAAAGAGGCTAAAAAAGTGCCTAAAATTAAGCCGCTATCCCCCAGTAAAAGATTCGCGCCGTAAATCCCAGCCTGGATTAAGGTCAAACTTACCGCAATAATTACTGCTTCTTTTATACTGAACATCCGGCTATCAATTTCTTGTATTTCATTGATGCTCGTACTGTTATCCGCTTGGGGAGTTCGATAAATCAAGAATCCGGCAGCAATACATAAAATTCCGATCCCTACCAAACTCGGAATCAGCAAGAACTTGAACCATTCTACGCTCACTCCCAGAACAATCAGCAAGAGCTGTAATAAGGTGGCAATACAGGAGATCAATCCAGCACCTGCATTTAATTTTGCACTGGCCTGTCCGGATCGGACTTGCATGCCCAAACTGGCAATTGTGGCCGTACTGGAGACAAATCCCGAGGCTAAAGCAGATAAAATGAGAGCCTTATCATTGGACAAAATTCGTTTTGCTACATGTGCCATGGACTGCACAATCAAGATTAAAATGAGTAATTTTAGGATGATATATGGATTCAGTACGGCGCCCCACAAGGACTTATTGGGCATGACCGGCAACGCAATCAATATCAAAGCCAATAAAAGTAGTCCATCTCTTAACTCATAGCTTTGGATCGTTTTTCCGGCAAATTGATGCAATGTCTGTTTGCCCATCAGGATGATAGTGAGTAGTACCGCCATCCCTGCAGCAAGTGGAATATTCCACACACAAACAGCGCCAATGATATAGGTCATCAAAAAGGCCAGTTCAGTGGTAGAACCGATATCTTGTTTTTGTTGAAACAGGCTATACACACAGAACAGGCTGACCGCGACGGCTCCTATTACTCCAATATAAAGATGCAAAAGGAAACATGAAGCCCCCAATAAGGCTGTAATCGTAAATGATCTTAATCCTGCAAAACTCTGCTCATTGTTATTGTTTTTATGACGTTCACGCTCAAGCCCAATTAAAAGTCCACAGCCTAATGCCGACAGCATGATGGTCAGTAATTCCTGAAACGATAAACTTTGCAAAAGCATATTCAAGAGCATTCACCTTGTGTCATCCAGTGACAGTGCGTATTTTTAGTATATAAACAGTTTTTTAAAGCAGCCCAGCAATTTAACCACTGTATCTTTAAATTCTGGGATATAGATAGCAGTAAATTATTGGATCAATCTGCCCTCTATTTTTATTCTCGGTATAACTAATTTCCTATTCTTGATAGGCAGTTTAATCAAAATTACAGAAGTTAATAAGCTTTTAAATCTAAAATATTTTTATCCTACATCAGATCCACGATTAGACAGACTCTGTTTCCCCGACCTGATGATAGGCACGGTTAAAATAAACCAGGGCTTGATCTTCCTGATTCTGTTGAATGGCAATAATCGGACAAATCAAAATCGTATGTGTACCGACTTCCTGGATCTGCCCAATTTCACAATCAAAGCTCACCAGTGCATCTTGAAGTACAGGAGAACCCGTTTCTAAAGCCGACCATTTACCCTGTTCAAATCGTTGTTCAGAACTGAATTTTGAAGATGCAAAAGCATTTGAAAGATTCGCCTGATCTGTACTCAGTACATTTACGCACAGCACTTTATTTTCAATAAAGTTGGTATAAGAACGCGATGATCTATTCATACAAACCAATAAGGTCGGTGGTGTATCGGTCACGCTACACACGGCAGAGGCAGTAAAGCCATGACGACCTGAATCGCCCATCGTGGTCACTACATTTACTGCACTTGTTAATAAAGACATTGCGTTTCTAAAGTCTGTCGCTTCAACCATCACCGTATTCCAACATTCAACTTTTTATAAAGAACGTTATATCACTCAAATGATGCTTTCAATCTTTTAAAAGCATCATGGATTCACTTTAATTAGCGAGATAATTCCTGACGAATAATTTCAGCACCCGCACTGAGCGCATTGAGTTTGCCACGTGCGACTTGGCGACCAAGTGGCGCCATGCCACAGTTGGTTGATGGATATAGTTTGTCTGCATCCACAAACCGAAGTGCTTTACGTAAAGTGTTTGCTACTTCTTCAGCTGTTTCAATTTGATTGCTTGCGACATCAATAGCACCGACCATGACTTTTTTACCACGAATCAATTCGATCAGATCCATCGGGACACGTGAGTTATGACATTCAAGCGAAACAATATCAATTTTTGATTTTTGCAGTTTCGGAAATGCTTCTTCGTATTGGCGCCATTCTGAGCCTAAGGTCTTTTTCCAGTCTGTATTGGCTTTAATACCATAACCATAGCAAATGTGTACCGCAGTTTCACACTTCAGACCTTCAAGTGCACGCTCTAGAGTCGCTACACCCCAGTCATTCACTTCATCGAAGAACACGTTAAATGCAGGTTCATCAAATTGGATAATATCTACGCCGGCGGCTTCAAGTTCACGAGCTTCCTGGTTTAGGATCTTGGCAAATTCCCAAGCGAGTTTTTCGCGGCTTTTGTAGTGACCATCATATAAGGTATCAATCATGGTCATTGGGCCAGGAAGTGCCCATTTAATCGGCTGATCTGTGAGTGAACGTAAGAATTTGGCATCTTCAACAAAGACCGGTTTCTGGCGAGAAACTTCACCGACTACAGATGGAACGCTCGCTTCATAACGGTCACGGATTTTGACCGTTTCACGCTGATTGAAGTCAACGCCTTCAAGGTGCTCAATAAATGTGGTCACAAAATGCTGACGGGTTTGTTCTCCATCGCTGACAATATCAATGCCTGCCTGCTGTTGCTCATGCAATGACAAACGCAGTGCATCTTGTTTTGCGTCCAATAATTCCTGGCCTTCCAATTTCCAGGGTGACCAAAGTTTTTCAGGTTCTGCCAGCCAAGATGGTTTCGGTAAGCTGCCAGCAGTTGATGTTGGGAGTAGCTTTTTAGGTTGTAAAAGTGCCATGTCTAATCTTCTATCTCTATATTCGTAAAATAATGTGGTGTATTAAGCAGCGCGTTCTTGGTCGGCAATATTTGTGATCGTGAACTCGGCAGCCCATTGCTCCAGAATGTCTTTATAAGGTTTGATAAAGTGTTCTTCCGTCCACTTCCCTTGTTTCACGGCTAACTGACCACGCTCAACACGGTCATACACAATTTGAGTCAATGAATAATCTGGGTACTCAAGGCTGGGTTGATACACCTGACCCGCAGCAGAATTCGCATTATAAATTTCAGGACGATAAATCTTTTGGAAGCTTTCCATGGTGCTGATCGCACTGATCAACTCCAGATCGTTATAATCACGTAATAAGTCACCTGCGAAATAAAATGCTAAAGGTGCAGCAGCATTTTCAGGTTTGAAATAACGAACGGTTAAGCCCATTTTTGCGAAGTATTCATCGGTTCGTGAATGCTCATCATTTTTATATTCCATACCTAATACAGGATGCACATTCGCTGTACGGTAATAGGTTTTCGAGGTTGAAACGCTCAAACAAATCACCGGCTGTTTTTTAAATTCTGCTTTAAATACTTCAGAATTGACGAGATATTGATAAAGCTTGCCGTGTAAATCACCAAAATTTTCTGGCTTGGTCGAGGCTGGATTTTTCTTGATATGTTCAGGAAGTACCACGCTAAAATCATAATCGCGGACATAAGACGAGAAACTGTTGCCAATCATGCCATCAATACGCTGATTGGTTTGATGATCAATAATCGTGATTTTTAAAGTTTCAATTGCAGGGAACTTTTTGCCATTTCCTTCAACATCCAAGTCGACTGAAATGATGTCGATTTCAACTGAATAACGGTCTGCTTTTGGATTATCCCAATGTGCCAATGCATTAAAACGGTTATTGATCATTCGTAGAGTGTTACGCAAATTCTGTTCGCGACTTTCGCCACGCGCCAAATTGGCAAAGTTCGTCGTCAGACGTGTGCTATCTGTAGGTTGATAGTTTTCGTCAAAACGAATGCGCTTAATTGAACATGCAAACTTTTTACTCATTGTGATCCACTGCCCTAAGTTCTAATAACCAAATTTCTGAATGAGCCTAGTTATACTTGAACGTTAAGATGAATAAAAATGATTTAAACTCAATGAAAAGTGAATATTACTCATGATTGGTTGTTCTTAAGATATCAAGATCACTTATTGAAGAAAAATATGAAAGATTTCCTCTATGTAATTATAGTGTTTAATAGATGTTAAAATAATGATTATTAATAACTTAAAATAAATTCTATCGAATATTAAGTGGATGAAAATGAGTGATAAATTCGAAGAATGGTTTATAGTGGATTAGATACATTTTAGGAGTGAATGAATGAAACTCATCTAAAGTTTAGAAAATATCAGTCCATTCACTCTGTTTAATTTCATTTAAATCATTCGTTAGAAAATGTGACTTGAAAAAATCCGATTCAATTCAGCAGAAACAAGCTCTCATATTATGCAAATTCCAGCCTATCTCTCAGCACCCAAGAGTAATCACCCAGATATGCACTTAATATTGATTCACTCTAAGTCTAAACTCTTGATGAGTGCAGATGAGAATTTGGTATCTGAGGTCGTTCTATCATCAATAGATAACCTCAACCATCGCTGAGACCTCAAAATTCTTCCCGCTGTAATTCATTCACCGTTTGCTCCTGCTTTGCAAACCACTGATCACGACGTTCAAATAAACGTGGTGCCGCTTGATTGACCTGATCGATCAAAGCCTGTAAATCGGCATTGATCAAACGGCCATTTTTAACCACAGTCTGTCCCGCCACCATCGTCATGACCACATCTTGGCCTTGAACTGCATGGACTAAATTGGTATGCAGATTAAATAATTTTCCATGATCGATCAACGGCGTCATCCGTGGTGTATCCAGTTTGACTGCAATCAGGTCTACCTGTTTCCCGACTTCCAATGAACCAATTTCATCTTGCATACCTAAGGCTTTAGCTCCTGTAATCGTAGCCATTTGACAGACTGACCAAGCATCCAGAGCAGCCGCATCTAAATTCGAAAACTTTGCCAATAATGATGCTGTTTTCATTTCTTCAAATAGATCCAGATTATTGTTTTCTTTTTCGCCGTCCGTACCCAAACCTACCGCAACACCTTGACGTAGCATTTCAACCACAGGTGCTGCACCGGAGGCCAATTTCATATTGGAAATCGGGTTATGGGCTACACCGACTGCATGTCGCCTTAAAATCTGAATTTCATTTGTATCTGCCCACACGCAATGTGACAACAAGGTTTTAGGCAGATCCAGCAAACCCAGTTTTTGCAGACTCTCAATCGGGCGAATACCTGAACGGTGCAGGTTTTCCTGTACATCAAATTGGCTTTCATTGCTGTGGGTATGAAAACCGGTTTTATAATCCCGACAAAGTTTCTCAATACGGCTTAATGCTGAAGCTTCAGCATAAAACAGGTGCTCTAAACCTACCCAAACCTGAATACGTCCATTCGCCTGCTGATGCCAACGGTTGATTAAAGCTTCGTTACTTTTTAAGGTTTCAAAATAATTGTGATCCGGATGCTCTGCGACATAAGGTACAAGAACAGCACGAATTCCCAACGCTTGCGCAGCTTCAGCACTTCCGTCCATATAGCGCCACATATCGACAATGGTGGTGGTTCCCGACAAAAGTGCCTCGGCATAACACAAATAAGAAGCAATCTTCGCATCCTCTGGTGTCAATACTCGGTGCATCGGGTCAATATACTGCTGTAACCAATCCCAAACCGGTAATCCTTCTGCCGTGCCACGCAATAAACCGGAATGACAATGGGTATTGATCAAGCCCGGCATCAGGATCGTTTGTGGGTAATCCTCAATGAGCACCTCTGGATAGCATTGAGTTAACTGTGCCAATGTACCCACTGCTTTTATTTTGTCGCCATCAATTAGTATCGCGCCATTTTTAATACATTCATTCTGCGTGTTCATGGTGAGGACATAGGAAGCTGTTAAAATTTTCATGATTTATACTCAAATCTATTCTATTTATGATGAATGGCTACGGTTATGGCACGAAGGTTTTACCTAAAGAAGATGGCAAATTCATTTTGAGTACTTTTTTATTCCGCGAAATCATGACCAGTACCACAATGGTGGCTATATAGGGCAATGCGGCAAGCAGCTCGTTCGGAACCTTGATTCCAAGCGCCTGGGCGTGAAATTGTAAAATGGTGACGCCCCCAAACAGGTAAGCGCCGAGCATTAAACGTGTGGGTTTCCACACCGCAAATACTACCAGTGCAATGGCGATCCAGCCGCGGCCTGCCACCATATTTTCAATCCACATCGGGGTATATACGGTTGATAAAAATGCTCCGCCAACCCCTGCCATCAAACCGCCAAATAGTACTGCGCCATAACGAATCGCCAACACGTGGTAACCCATGGCATGCGCACTTTCCGGTGATTCTCCAACTGCTTTAAGCAATAAGCCCAAACGGGTTTTCGCCAAGACAAACCACACCAGAAAAAAGCTCAAGATCGACAAATACACCACATAGTTTTGCTGGAACAAAATCGGACCCAATACTGGAATATCCGCTAATAGTGGAATATTAAAATTAGCCAGACCCGGTAAAGCCATACTGACGTAGTTCTGACCCAAAAATGCAGAGATACCGAGTCCAAAAATGGTTAAAGCCAAACCACACGCGGATTGATTGGTACTTAAAGACAAGGTAAAAAAGGCAAAAATCAGGGCCATCAGCATGCCTGCCAGACCACCCATCAATAAGGCACTTAATACACTGGCATCGTATTGCGCAGCAAAAGCAAAACCTGCAATTGCACCGACCAGCATCATCCCTTCTACTCCAAGATTAATCACACCAGTCCGCTGTGTGACCAATTCCCCCAGACCTGCGAAAATCAGTGGTGTTGCTGCCGCAACAGTACCTGCAAGAATTGCGGTTAATTCTAAAGCCATATCATGCTTCCTTTTGCTGTAGACAACATTGGGTTAAAGGGTGGTTGCTGTAGGCTGAGGGACCGGTGACGCCATTTTTTTGCTAAACCGGTAACGGTTTTCAATTAAGGCATCGGAAGCCAACAGGAAAAATAACAGCAGGCCCTGGAAGATACCGGTAATCGCGACCGGAAGCTGGAGCTGCATTTGTGCCATTTCACCGCCCAGATAAATCAGCGCCATAAAACAGCCTGACAGCACAATACCGATGGGGTTTAAACGCCCGAGATAGGCCACGATAATCGCTGCATAGCCATAACCTGGGGACAGGTTCGGATTCAGCTGACCAATAGGTCCAGCCACTTCACAGATTCCGGCAATACCTGCCATCATTCCGGAAATCACCAGACTCATCCAGATCGCTTTGGAGGAAGAAAAACCTGCGTATTTGGCAGCTAACGGTGCCTGACCGCTGACTTCCAGTTTATAGGCCGTTAGACTTTTACGCATAAAAACCCAGAACAGGAGGACTGCAAAAAAAGTGATAAAGATAGAGGCATTAATGCGTGTGCCTTCTACAATGAAGGGCAGCGTTGCACTCTCACTAAAAACCACCGATTGTGGGAAGTTCATCCCTTCAGGATCACGCCAGGGACCATTGACCAGATATAGCAACACACATACTGCAACATAATTCATCATCAGGGTGGTCAGGGTTTCTTCGGCATTAAAATGGGTTTTCAGTAAGGCAGGAATTGCGCCCCAGAGTGCCCCACCAAGTGCGCCCATGACGATCATTAACGGGAGAACCCACCAACCGATTTGATCATGAAATAAAATCGCAATACCACCGCCAAAAATTGCCCCGATGGTAAGCTGACCTTCAGCACCAATATTGAATAATTTGGCTCGAAATCCAACCGCCAGCCCCAAGGCAATCAGAATCAGAGGCCCGGCTTTCACTGCCAGTTCACTCCAACCATAAGAGGAAGTCAGCGGTTCAATAAAGAAGATGTACATGGCTTGCGCGGGATTAATCCCCAACATTAAAAATAAAATGCTACCGACAATCAGCATGGCCAGCAGCGCAATGAGCGGTGAAAGCCACTTCATGATGTGAGATGGATGTTCACGCGGTTCCAGTAAATGCATGTCGCTCTCCTCTCAACCTGTATATTTGTTTTTTGGCTATATTAAGCATGAGCTTGCTGCTCCTCTACGATGATCGCAGTGTCATGACTTGAAATACCTGACATCAAGACCCCAACATTTTCAGTATTGGTTTCATGGGTAGGCATCGCTGGAGATAGTTCACCATTGGCCAATACACAGAGACGATCACTGATTTCAAACAGCTCTTCTAATTCTTCTGAAATCACCAAAATGGCAACACCTTGTCGAGAGAGATCAATCAGGGTTTGCCGGATAAACATGGACGCGCCGACATCAACACCCCAGGTCGGTTGAGCCACAATCAGGAATTTCGGATTTTGCAAAATTTCCCGGCCTACAATAAATTTTTGTAAATTTCCACCCGACAAGGAACGTGCTTCAGCCTCTGCACCACTGGCTTTCACCCCGAATTTTTCAATACAGTGCTCGGCAAAAAGCTTACATTGCAAAAACTTGATTAATCCCCATTGCGTCAGGTTCTGCCGAAATGCAGTCAGTAAGGCATTCTGGGACAGTGTCATGTTCGGAACTGCTCCTCGGCCCAAACGTTCTTCAGGGACAAAGCCCAGGCCCAAGTCACGCCGTTGTCCAGGACTGAATCGGGAAATATCGATTTGATCCAGAACCATCCGGCCATGTTTCAGGCTGTTTTCACCCGACAATAAAGACAGTAATTCTGCTTGCCCATTGCCAGAAATCCCGGCAATACCGACAATTTCACCGGCACAAATATTTAAATTGATATTTTTCAGCGACACGCCAAATGGGTCATCAGACTGGTAAGCCAGATTCTCGACTTGGAATAGCACCTGTTTTTCACCTGTATATTCAGGGCGTAGATAGGTCGGTAAATCACGGCCAATCATTAAACGTGCTAAATCACTGGTGCTGTTTTTTTTAGGATCGACATTTCCGGTCACACGGCCATTGCGCAAGATGGTTGCTTCATCACAAAGTTCTTTGATCTCATGTAATTTATGACTGATATATAAAATTGAAACGCCTTGGGAGGCCAATAAACGTAAGGTTTTAAACAGTTGCCTTACTGCTTGTGGCGTCAGTACCGAAGTCGGCTCATCTAGAATAATTAAAGCCGGGTTTTGCAAAAGGCAGCGAATAATTTCGACACGTTGCCGCTCACCTACCGATAAAGAATGTACTTCGCGGCGTGGATCAATGGGTAAACCGTATTGTTCTGAAACTTCAATGATTTTTTGGCTCAGTATTTTTAAGTTAATTTTTTCATCCAGTCCCAGCAAAATATTTTCTACTACGGTCAAGGTTTCAAACAAAGAGAAATGCTGATAGACCATGCCAATCCCGAGCTTTCTTGCCATCGACGGGTTATCAATATGAACTTCTTTACCGTTCCAGAGGATTTGTCCCTGATTTGCCTTGGTTGCCCCATAAATGATTTTCATCAGGGTACTTTTGCCAGCACCATTTTCACCCAAAATGGCATGAATTTGCCCAGGTTGAACGGTTAAATGTATCTGGTCATTCGCTTTCAATGAATTGTAACTTTTACAGATATTGATGAGCTGTAAACGCGGTACACCTGAAGAAGAACGTGCGTTCAACTCTTGCGCATGAGCAGATCTATCGTGTTGAGAGGTCATCATCAGTGCCCTATTCAATGCTGTGACAGTGCGGCATCCATCTGAAGCGTGCAGGCATTCAGATGGATGCGGGAAAGTACATCAAAGTATTTAAAGTTTTTTGAATTGCAAAATGACAAAGCTTTATTTCGGTAATGAACCCTCTACGCCCTTCACGTAGTAATTCATTTTGCTTAGTGCCGCATCATCTAGGCGCTTGCCCTTTGCCAAGACCAATGTGCCATCCTGTTTATGAATCGGGCCGGTAAATGGATGCAATGTGCCTTTTAAAATACCGTCACGTACGCTGAGTGCTTTTGCTTTAGAGGCTGCCGACACGGAAGGACCAAAGCTTTCAATATCGACTGCTTTTTGTTTCACGCCGTACCACATTGCACTTGGTTTCCAGGTTTTATTGCTGACTTGCATCATTACCGGGGTGTAAATTTTTTCCCAATGTAAAACCGATGCGGCAAGATGCGCTTTAGGGCCAAATTTGCTCATGTCAGAGTCCCAGCCAAAAGCAAAGACACCTTTTTGTTCAGCCGCCTGTACCACTGCCGGAGAATCGGTATTTTGCATCAGCACATCTGCACCTTGAGCAATCAATGCCAAGGCTGCATCACGTTCTTTGCCCGGGTTAAACCATGAATTCACCCAAATGACTTTGGTTTTAATTTTTGGATTTACACTTTGTGCACCGAGGGTATAGGCATTGATATTACGGATGACTTCAGGAATCGGAAAAGACGCAACTACACCCAAAACATTATTTTTGGTTTTTTGCCCTGCGACCACACCCAGCATATAAGCGCCTTCATAGGTACGGACATCATACACTCCTAAATTTTTCCCCTGCTTATAACCGGTTGCATGCATAAATACTGTATTGGGAAATTGCTTGGATACTTTCTCCATTGCATTCATATAACCAAACGAAGTCGCAAAAATGACTTTATTGCCTTGTTGTGCCAGGTTGCGGATCACACGTTCGGCATCTGCTGTTTCAGGGACATTTTCAATATAAGAGGTTTTATATTTTCCTGCGAGGGTTTTTTCAGCCTTAATCCTGCCTTGATCATGAGAATAGGTCCAGCCATGGTCACTGGTTGGGCCAATATAAACAAATGCGGCTTTATCTTGGGCCTGAACATTGGCGACAGCGGCCATGCTCATCATACCGCTTGCCATTAACACCCCTACCAATTTTTTCAATCCGGTTTTGAAGCTATTTTTTTCTTTCATTTTATTCTGCTCTTGGTTGTTCTGTGTCATACAACACATGCTTTAAAATGACTTCACTCAAATGTGCTCAGTCTGTTCAATATATAATTAGCAATAAGCATTCCAGTTTTTATTAAAAATAATAAAAATAGGGTTTTAAAATAAAATGTTTTTTGTTTTTATAATTTAATTAAGGCGTAATGATATTAAATTTATAAAAGCTTATTTTATGATTGATAGGGAATTTAATTTATCAAATGGATTTATTTTTTATTTTTGCTTATTAGTGGTGCGATAAAATAAAATGCCTTAAATTTGCGCATTCCTTTTTTTAATCCAAGCTTCATATTTTTCATGAGCAAAGATAGATGTAGATGATAGAATCATGTATTGAGACTCATTGAGGGAGTGGAATTGTTTTTGATATAAATTATTAATATTTAAATAGATTAATAGTTTTTTTGATAGTTGGGTTTAGCTTGTAATGCGCCGAAAGGATGATGTTCTGTAGATATTTTTATTTTCTCTCCTCATTGAAGGAGGTTGGAAATCTCTAATCGGAGCTTGCCTGGATTGATTTATTTAATTTCCAAATTTTGAAAATATTAATCAATTTTAATTAAGAAATAAGGACATATAAATAATATTTTGATCATTCAAAAATAATATAAATAAAAACCACTATATTGAAATATAGGGTTTCTATTTAAAATTTAATCCATATTTTTAAATTTTAAAATATATTAGACAATATAACGTTTACTTAATCCCCACTCGGCTAAGATTCGACGATAGGTCGTTGAAGAACGATCTGCTTCAAAATGCGCTTCCATGGAAATATCCAGGGGTAGCTCTTCGGGTTTTTGACTTTCCACCATGTCCTGATCTTCGGCAAAAATTTGTGCATTAAAGTCATATACCGCCTGTAAATCCCCTGTAGTATCGAAGTTGCGTGTCAGTGGAACAAATAAACGGGTTTTATTGTGTGAGACCGGACAACAGGCATTAAGAATTTTTAATTGTCCCTGTTCTGGGAAATGTACGGTAAGCACTGCAGAAAACGGTGGATAGACATCAAATACTCGTTTCCACAAAAAACCTTCTGGCGCCAAATCTTGCATACCATGTGGGTAGTTGCTGACACTGCTGACATATTCGGTATGCAGGCCGTAATCTGTACGTTCTGTCGTGTACTTGGGTACAACCTGATTTTCAGGATCTGCGAAAGAACCCTGATGAACCCAAGCAAAATGTGCAACATCAATAAAGCCTTCCAGTTGACGGCCACTTGAGCCGGCAATATCCACAAACGGCGGTAAAATTGCCTGATGATCTGGCATCTCCCAGGTATCTAAAACAGGGAAATTGGCTTTTGCTTCGTCACGGTCAAAAATACTGGTCCAGATCAAGCCATATTTTTGCACTACTGGAAATTTAGTCAGAGAAAAACGCTCAGAAATACTGGTCAGCTCAGGTTGTGCAGGAATTTTGATACATTTACCCTGTCCATTGTAGTGTAGACCATGGTAAGGACAGACCAGATTTTCACCCGAAACCCAGCCTTTGGTTAAGGGTACACCCCGGTGTGGACAGATATCTCGGACCAGATGAATATCGCCACTTTCTGTTTTGTACAATGCTAGTTTGACATCAAGCAGAGTCACTTGTTGCGGTTGGATAGAAACGTCCTGAATCCGTGCAACCGGATACCAGTGACGAGCCAGAATATCCCAGTCCTGATCATCAAACTGGCTATAGCAGGGTTTATTGAATAAATTGATGACTGGAATGGCGTTCATATCAAACCTATATTCTTACTGTGGATGGTCTCTTTTTACAGGCCTCGAACATTGCATATCTGTGCAATTTTGGCTTTGCTTATGATTGAAATTACTTAATTTATTGTCATTCTGTCTATTAGAATGATTCGTACTATTCATTCTTAAAATTAGAACACATCAACCATGTACAAATGTACTTGCCGATTAAAGCTACCTTCTTTGGCATAAAACTCGCATAAGCACGGTTATCTTCAGTATTGATATGAATAAACGGTGGTACTTCGCTTGACTAAATTGATGAATACGCCTTTTTCCCGATTTTCAGAATATTTTATCGCGGTGGCGAAATCGGGAAGTTTACGCAAGGCCGCAGATCAATTATTCATTTCCGTGTCTGCAGTACATCGGCAAATTGCTTTGGCTGAAGAAGAACTGGGAATTGTGTTATTTGAACGTTTGCCCAATGGTTTAAAACTGACACTGGCGGGCGAATTACTCTATGCCGATGTTATGAAATGGCAAAAAGAATTCCAGCAAACCCGGATTCGCTTTGATGAAATTCAGGGACTTACGCGTGGGACCATCGAATTTGGTTTAATTTCTGCCTTAAATGATGGTTTTGTCATGCAGTCCGTGCAATATATGTATGAACACTATCCCTGGATTAATTTTAATATCCGGGTCGCAGACAGTGAAATCGTAGCCAAAAAAGTGATTGAGGCAGAACTGGATTTTGGCCTGATCCTGAATCCAAAGTCCCATCAACATATTGAAGTCCTCCATTTTCTGGAACTGCCTTTAGGTTTTGTAATGGGTAAATCCCATCCTCTTGCTCAAGCAGAAAAGATTTATTTTTCAGATACCTTGAATGACAACCATTTTATTCCGGCCGAGCCCCTGATTATTCATGATTATGTACAGGCACTGTATAAACATCATCAATTTATACCTGCACGTAAAACTGAATCGAATGATATCCGCCTGATGAATACTCTCATTAAGGCGAATACCGGGATTGGAATTTTTAGTTATCTCGATGTTTTACCCTATGTCGAGCGGGATGAAGTGGTGTTTAAACCTATCTCTGAAAAAGGGCTGCATCCGCTGACTATTGCTCTCTGTGTTGCGCCTAAACGCCAGATTTCACGCGTTTCCCAGTTGATGATCAAACATATTATTGAACAAATGGAAGCCTTAAAAAGCAAGGTGCAGCAACTGTAGTATTTTCATACTTAAATAAAAAAACCGCTATGGCTAAAATCGCGGCCTTTATGCAATATTAATGCTGAAATTAACTGTTTTTAATCCAATGGATTCCCCACAATATTGCTAATAATGCCTTTCATAATATGTGGGCCTTGCTCTTTACGCAGGTCTGCATACCAGTCTTTGGTAATTTGCTCATCTTTCATATGCGTGACATCACAACGCTTACGTGCACGCAGCAGCAATTCATTGGCGCGTTCATTGCGTTTATTCTGATAACGTTTCAGGGCATCTTCCAGACCTAGCGTATTAATTTGTAAGGCACGTGCCAAATAGACCGCATCTTCCATTGCCTGGCAACCTCCCTGTCCGATATCCGGTGTAGTGCTATGTGCCGCATCCCCTAAAATTACCACACGGCCCTTATAAAACTGGGTAAAAGGCTCAATATCATGGATTTCGACGCGATTGGTTTTCTGTTCGTCAATACTGTCAATTAAGCGCTGAACCTGTGGGCACCAGCCAGAGAAATACTGCTTTAATAAGGTCTTATATTCCGAACGCTGATTTTCCAGACCTGCCGGCAATGGCACATCAAAGAAGAAATAAAAGCGCTGCTCTGCCACAGGCATCAGTGAAGCACGTTTGCCTTCACCGACAAAAGTGGTCCACTGCTGTGCGGGCGCTAAATCTTCAGAGATCTCAACCAGTCCGTTCCAGTTCACATAACCGGCATAACGGCGTTCAACCTGTTTGCCCAATACATACTGACGCGTCATGGAATGCGTACCATCCGCACCAATTAAGAGTTCTGTAGAAGCAGTGCTGCCATCCTGAAAACCGATTTCGACATGTTGTCCCTTATCCTCAATAGACACCATTTTTTTACCGAGCTGAATATCCTTCCGGCCAAACTCATCCATTAACATATTTTGTAATTCAGCACGCGATACCGGATATGGACGTTGACCGACTTCTTCAATTAACGGCGCCAAACTAAACTGCGTCATGACCTCGCCATTCAAACCATCGATATAGGCTAAGTCATTCATCTGGCCACCTAACTTTGCAACCTGCTCAGTTAAGCCCAGATAGTTCAAACACTTCACCCCGTTTGACCACAAGGAAATTGCAGCACCGACAGGTAAAATCTGTTCTGCCTGCTCATAGATGGTAACTTGATGTCCAAACTTTTTTAGTGCAATTCCTGTGGTTAATCCGCCCATACCTGCCCCAATAATTGCAATTTCCATCTATTTCTCCTGGCTATTTCATCTTCATTGCCAGCTAAAATGCTAAAAACGTGCCATCCTGAAAAAAATGCACTAAAAAAATATCAAGAGTTGGCACACGCTGTGCTTTTAAATCCCTTTAATATCCTGTTTTTATAAATGCAGAAGACCTAATTTGTAGTTATAAAAAATGCATATTCATGTGACGTATAACAATGATGATGGAAATTTAAGATGGCGACCTTATTAGCTCCGATTTTTGATCTGCCTGCTCCACTACAGCAGTTAACTAACCTTGCAGATGCGCGAATTGGCGCAGAAATTCTTGAATGTTCAGATGAGTTTTTTGCTGAAGCAAAACGCATGTTGCAATTTGAGGCACCGGTCTTTATCGAAGACAAGTTTGATGATCATGGCAAATGGATGGATGGCTGGGAAACCCGTCGCAAGCGCCACGCGGGCTATGATTGGGCCATCATTAAACTTGCTGTTGCGGGTCAAATCCAGGCACTGGATATTGATACGACTTTTTTTAGCGGCAATTATCCGGCCTCTGCTGCTGTACAAGCATGTTATGCGCCAGATGGAAATCTTGATCAGGCAGAATGGATCAGCATTCTGGAAAATAATGTCCTAGGCCCCAGCCAACATCATATTTTTCAGATTTCAGCAAAGCAGATATTTACCCATGTCCGTTTGAATATTTATCCTGACGGTGGGATTGCACGTTTTAAGGTATATGGTCAGGTAAAAATCGATCTGCAAGATCATGATCAAATACTGGATGTCTTGGCACTCGAACATGGTGGCCGTGTCGTTGCCTATAGCGATGCGCATTTTGGACATCCACGCAATATGATTAATCCGGGACGTGGCATTAACATGGGCGATGGCTGGGAAACCAAACGGCGTCGTGCTCCAGGTTTTGACTGGTGCATTTTGGCTTTAGGATCGAGTGCCCGAATCGAGAAAATTGAAATTGATACCGCCCATTTTAAAGGTAACTTCCCTGCCGAGGTTTCTATTCAAGCCATCTATATTGAGGATGCAACCGATGAGCAACTCATTCCACAAAGCATGTTCTGGCCTTTTTTGTTAGAAGCCCAGCCCATGCAAATGGATCATATTCATCATTACATCAATGAAATTTTACAGCACGAAAAAATTTCCCATATTCGTGTCAACATGATTCCCGATGGTGGTATTAGCCGGATTCGGCTCTGGGGAAAATTGGCCTAAATGATGAAGAGCACGTATATGCAAAGCATAAAAATACAGTCTTTAAGCACGGAAAATTTTCTGCCTTTTGGAGAAGTCATTGCCTGTCAGGGTAATCATTATTTTCATATCAATGAGCAGCAGACTGAGCGTTATCATGCCCTGTCTGAAGTAGAAAGTGATGCCAAGGTTGGACTGAGTATTTTTAGAAATATGCAAGCCACGGCAATTCCTTTTCAAATCTCGATGCTGGAAAGACATCCTCTGGGTTCACAGGCTTTTATTCCAATGCACGGCCAGCAATTTTTAATCGTTGTAGCGCCTGAACTTGATCATACACAGCCCGATCTCAGTCTGATTCAGGCATTTATCAGTGATGGTTCTCAAGGGATAAATTATCGTGCCGGAACATGGCATCATCCTTTATTGACGCTTGAAGCATCCAGTGAATTTGTCGTAGTGGATCGTATAGGCAATGGGTCAAACTGTGATGTTTATACTTTTCCTGAAAACATCCAGATCGTATTTTAAGCGTATTAAAAAAAGCCCTTTTTATCAGGGCTTTTACTTATTTCTTCATCACTTTGTCTAGAAGTGATATTTCACTAAAGCACTGACATTATTTTCATCGGCATTTGGGATACCGAATTTGTTGTTCCAGATAGAATGTTCAATTCCCAGATATAAATTGGTGTCTGGAGAAATGTGTTTACCGACATTCCATTTCCATTGGGTGGTCCAGTTCATCTCACTGTCATGAGTATCTTCTTCTGTAGACCAATCCAGGAAGCCATCCACCAGGAATTCTTCAGTTCCCAGTTTAATTGGCACACCGTAGGTCAGTGTCAACTGGTAATCATCATCAATATTTTCATTATTCACGCGATAAAGATTAATGCTGGCATAACGGAAATATGGAATATCCAGATCAAAACCTACGCCGTAGAGGAAGTTATCAAAACCTTCTCCGCCTTCCCAGGTCGTTGAAACCAGTACATCTTTAACCGGACCAAAGGCAAGCTTCTGACCCGACACTTCACCTAAGCTTAAACGTGGTGAAAATTCAAAATAACTTGATTTATAATCATCTGCGCCGCGCATACGGTCAATGAAGAAGAAGACATCTGCATATTTTATTTTTGCCGTATACTCAAAGGTGGCAGTCGCCTGTTTCTCATCGACCACCTCATAGTTTTCTCCATAAAGTCCGGTGACACTAAAGTCTTGCCAGATCGGTTTTGCCTGTGCGGATGCCGCACCCAATACAAGTAATGTTGCAGCAGTAAGTTGAGTGAATTTCATAAATAAGGGTCCCCAGTGGAATGAAAAAATCACATTCTGAATTAAGCAAAAACAAAGCCAACATTTTTAATTTTTGATAAAAAAACAGCCCATTTTTCTGGACTGTTTTCATCTTGGTCTAAATTTTTTAATGTGGAATCTTTGCCACAATTTCTGTAGTCGCTGTACTTTTATTTTTAAATAAGTTCAGATGATTGAACAACAGGTTGAGTAAAATGGCCATTAAGCAGGTTGAGCTAATGCCTGAATGAAATAAGGTTTGTACCCATTTTGGAAAATTGGCATAAAAGGAATGATCAATAATTGGAATCATGCCGGCTGCAATAGCCGTCGCAACAATGATGAGATTTTTTTGCTCGTTATAATCAATTTTAGCCAAGGTACGAATCCCGCTGGCAGCGACTGTTCCAAAAAGCACCAGAGCTGCACCACCTAATACCGGTACAGGAATGGCAGCAATCAAACGTCCCATAATTGGCAGTAAACCCAGCACTACTAAAATCATGCCCCCAGTTGCGACAACAAATCGGCTTTTAATTCCGGTAATCGCCACCAAGCCGACATTTTGCGCAAAAGCACTTTGCATAAACGAACCAAAAACAGGCGCTATCGCACTCGATAACATATCGGCACGCAAGCCATTCGAGATACGATCCGCATCCACTTTGGTACCTACAATCTCACCCACTGCAATAATATCTGCTGTGGTTTCAGTCATAATGACTAGCGTAACAATAAGCATGGAAATAATGGCAGTGAACTCAAAAGTCGGTAGCCCAAAAGCAAAGAAGCTGGGTACCTGGATCCAGCTACCAGTCGCAACTTTAGAGAAATCACCAAAACCAAATAAATAAGCCAGTACTGAACCTAAAACAATTGCCAGTAAAATAGACAAGCGACGAATAGCAGCATGTCGGCTTAAATTCAGGCAGACGACTAAAGCCAATGTCATCAATGCCAGACCAATATTTTCGACACTTCCCCATTCTGGTGCTTTGGGATTGCCGCCCATCATCCAGCGGACTGCCACCGGTAATAAGGACAAACCAATGATAGTAATGACGCAACCGGTTACCACAGGTGGAAAGAAACGGATAATTTTGGAAAAATAAGGCGCCAGTAAAAAACCAATCAATGATGCGACAATGACCGCACCATAGACTGCTTGTAAGCCACCGCCTGTGGTCACAATCGCGACCATCGTCGCAACCCCGGCAAAAGAAACCCCTTGTACCAACGGTAATTTCGCGCCAATATATTTCACCCCAACCGTTTGCAAAATTGTGGCTAAACCACCGACAAATAGAGCCGCTGCAATCAATAATCCAATTTGATAAGCTTCTAGGCCGGCTGCTGTTCCCACGATTAAAGGCGGTGCGATAATTCCGCCATACATGGTTAGTACGTGTTGTAAACCATAGGCTGCACTTTTTCCCGCACCTAAATATTCATGTTCAGGTGATATTATTTTACTTTGTTTTGTCATTTTTTTCACCCTCAAAGTCTAAATATAAAATCAGCTTCCGCGATATGTGGAGTACGCGAATGGGCTGATTAATAAAGGAATATGAAAATGCTGTGATGTATCTTTTATATAGAAGTGAATGACTGCTTTAGGAAAAAAAGTTTCTAAACCCAAATTTTCAAAATAGGCAGATGTAAAGAACTCAAGACTATAGGTACCCGCTTTAAACTCGGTCATGCCGAAATCACTGACGCGGCCGTCTGCATTGGTTTTTGCTTCCCTAATCAGGCGACCGTCTTCAGCAAAAAGTCGAACTAATACGTCTGTCGCAGGTTTTCCCAGATGTGTATCTAAAATATGCGTGCTAATCATGCATGAAGCTCCTGAGCCAGTCGTGACAAGGCAATTTCTGCCAGTTGATGATGGACAATACGTTTCTCAATCTCTGGATCATTCAGCAAACGATAGTTCAGGGCTTGAAGGACGTCTTCACTGCTCAATCCAGCGGCTTTGATCAGAAAGATAAACCCATATTTTTTCTCATAGGCAAGATTGCCTTTAAGTAGAGCGAGCTGGGTATCTTTATCCGCTGTAATGCCGGATTGCTCACGATGGGAAAAGTCTTTTTCTATTTCACTCAATTCAGCCTGTGCCTGTTTTTCACCTATACGGGGATGATTATCCAGTGCAGTTTTAATCTCATCCCAACTCCAGGTTGCCGTTTGTTGTTGCGCTGCACCCAAAACCTCTTCAAGCGATGCATAAGGACGTTTTGCGGCAAGCTCGGTCGACCAGCTGGGTATTTGCACACAGTGCTTTAAAAAGGTCTTCGCATCTTCTGCTGATGCTTGATTAAATTCAACAAGTTGCACTCTTCAATCGCCTGATTATATTGCTTGGTTATTTAAAACTGGTTTTGCAATAACAGTGCCAAAGCTGATGTGTTTGTTATTTTTATAAAGTGCATGACTCAAAAAAGAGCATTTAAACTGATCTTTTCAAATACATTTTATGATTATGGCGCATGATGGTTATACCAGTGCTCGGCAATATCCCCACGGCGGCAAATCCACACTTTGTCATGATTTTGAATGTAGTCCAGAAACTTTTGCAGGGCTTTAAAACGTCCCGGCCGTCCTAAAATACGGCAGTGCATGCCAATCGACAGCATTTTTGGCGCAGTTTCACCTTCGGCATAGAGCACATCAAAAGCATCTTTGAGATATTGATAAAACTGTTCCCCACTATTAAAACCGCCAGGTGAACTGAATTTCATGTCATTGCTATCCAGGCTATAAGGAATAATCAAATGTGGACGTGTTTCCCCCACCTGATTGGTCAAGGTGCTCCAAAATGGCAAGTCATCCCCATAGTAATCAGCGTCATATTTGATTTGAGGAAATTCAGCCAGAAGTTGACGGGTATTCGGACTGTCCCGACCGGTATACCAGCCGATCGGTGCCTCATCAAACAGGCTTTCCAGAACACTGATCGCCTGATCCATATATTGGCGTTCGAGTTCAAGCGGCATGTCCTGATAATGTAGCCAGCGCTGTCCGTGTGAAACCACATCATAATGAGCTGCTTTAATTGCCTCGACCACATAAGGATTACGTATTAAGGCCATGCCGACTCCAAAGATGGTCATTGGCAAACCACGTTTCTGGAACTCCTGATGAATGCGCCAGAAGCCTGCACGTGAACCATATTCGTACATCGAATCCATCGACATATGTTTGTCTGGAAAGCTGGCAGCACTAATGATTTCAGATAAAAACTGTTCTGAACCGGCATCACCATGTTCAATGTGGTTTTCCCCACCTTCTTCATAATTCAGTACAAACTGTACCGCGACACGCGCGCCGTTTGGCCATTGCACTTTTGGTGGTTCGCCATGATAACCAATCAGGTTACGCGAATAAGGTGCATTGCGAATACTGTCGATAAGTTCTTGTCCGCGTAAGTAACTAGTCGTCACATTAATTCCTTGTCGATTCTGAGTAAATGATCAATGGTCTATACGCGTGATAAGCAATTTGTGCGCCAAAGTAGAGCATCGACAGCGCGAAAATAGGCTTAAAAAGATTATTTTTAGGAAGATTTAAGCTTAGAAATATCTCACATCTCAATATTTGCGTGGTTGAACATAAAAAACTGGAAAGACGCTTATTTTGTTTTCAATCGCTGGTCAGTGTTCTGATTTACGCAATCCTATGTCCTGTTAATTGAAATTTCATAGAACACATTGCTGTTTTATAGTCCAGCTAAAGGTCACAAAACTGAACCCATTATGAATACAAATATCGCCACTTTTAGTCCCGACTTACCAGTTCATATGACATTCGAGGAACATGACTGGCATCTCTTGGCTCAGTACTGGTATCCGATTGCTCTTGCGCGTGATATTACAGATCAGCCAACAAGTAGCATGCTGCTCGATATGCCGCTGGTGATTTATAAAATGAACGATGAACTGGTGGTGGCGAAAGATGCATGTCCGCATCGCGGTGTATCTTTAAGCTTGGGAAAAAATGACGGCCAAGGCGTGGTGTGTCGTTATCACGGTTTACGCTTTGGCAGTGAAGGTAAATGCAACCGTATTCCTGCACATCCTCAGCATAAAATCTCGGAGCGTTTCCATTTGAAAACTTATGCTGCGGTAGAAAGGTATGGTCTGATCTGGTGTTCGTTAAGCGCTGAAAAGGATGCAGAACCTCATATTCCTCATATGCCTTTTTGGGATGATGCTGAGCATCAGCAACTGGTCTGTCCTCAGATAGACATTCAATGTTTTGCAGGAAGACAGCTCGAAGGTTTTATCGATGTGGCCCATTTTGCCTGGGTGCATCCAGATACTTTTGGCGATCCGGACGATGTAGAAGTTCCTGATTACAGTACGACAGAAACGGATGTCGGTTTTAATGCAGATTATATCAGCAGTGTGGGACGTTATCCGATCGGGACTGAGCAACGTGGTCAGGAAGACTTTAAATGGTTACGTCATTTCGAAGTGAGCCTGCCTTTTACTGCAACACTTACGATTCATTTTCCAAATCATACCAAACAGGTCATCATGAATGCTGCTTCACCCATGACTGCGCGTTCAACACGACTTTTTGCACCTATTTGCCGCAATTATGATAAAGATTTACCGGTTGAAGATGCCTATGCCTTTAATATGAAAATTTTCGAAGAAGATCGTTTAATTGTAGAAAATCAGAAACCTGAATATTTACCTTTGGACTTATCTTTAGAAGCGCATTTTCCGGCAGATCGAAGCTCGAGTATGTACCGAAAATTACTACGCAAACGGGGATTTAGTCCTTTATTTGCTGCTTAAAAGTTCATTCAAGTGAAAAAGCGATTATAGGTAGTAAGGGTTAGAGATGCTCTGATATTTAAAAATCAATTGGGTTATATCGTGATTTCTAACAGGATACATCTTGTTATATATCCTCATAAGCCTTGTATTCTGGTGAAGATAAGGACTTTTAGAACGATAAAGAACTTTAAGAAGATAAAATTAGTTTTTTATTAAAATAGGTATATAATAAATAAGATCACTTTATTTTACTATTTTAATAAAATTATGGATCAATATTGCACACTGCAGATTTATCAGGAAGATGAATGGCTTGATTGCGCTATTGTTGAGATTGTCGGTCAACAACAGACTGGATGGCAAGCAGCCACGCGAACATCATATTTGTTTGAATACGCTATTTCTTATATGGATTTAAGTGATGGGCATGCGCTTGCCTATCATTTACCGGTGAATGTGCAAAATACGCTTCAATCTACCTGGCCAGCCTTCCTGATGGATTTGTTACCTCAGGGTTATGGCCGTAAAGAATTATTACGTCAGCTTAATTTTTCTGAAAATACCCAAGAACAAGCAGACTGGGCGCTTTTAAAAGCGGGTGCAGGCAATCCGATTGGCAACTTACGGGTGAAAGAGGCTTATGAATGGCTACAGGGGCAGTTTCCTGTTCAGCAGAATCATGGCTTTAGTCTAGACCAAGTCGTAGAACGTCAAGAAAAATTTATTGAATCCTTAGCCTCTTATGGACTTTTTATTGCCGGTTCTTCTGGAATTCAGGGCGAGTGGCCAAAATTACTGCTGACTCAAGGTCACGATGACCTGTTCTATCTGGATCACACGCTGACAGATCATCAGGTCAAACAGCATTGGCTGGTGAAATTCAGCCGTGGCAACGATCAGAATTTAGATAAAATTTTGATGCACGAAGCCTTATATATGAAAATTGCCCAGTATCTGGGACTTCATGTTCATCAGGAACTGGAGCTGCATGGCAAGACTTTATTCATTCCCCGATTCGACCGTAAGGTCATCGATGGGAAGGTCGAAAGAATTGCTCAGGAAAGTATTGCCTCTCTGGGGGGAAAAGCCGGTTTTGGGGTAAGAATGACCCATAACCAGATCTGTAGCCTGCTGATGCAATGCTGTACTGAACCAAAACAGGAAATCTTTGAATATTTGAAGCGTGATCTTGCCAATGTCGCTTTAGGCAATAAGGACAATCATACCCGTAATACAGCGCTTCAACGTTTCAATAACGGAATCATTCAACTAACTCCATTATTTGATTTTGCACCGATGTGGCTCCATCCAGATGGTATTGCCCGAACTACGCGTTGGGAGCGAGATGATCATGGTGGTATGCCAATTTGGCATTCAGTCATTGAACAGATCGCCGAAAGTACGCTCATTGATTCAGAAGAAATCAGAGCGGTGCTAATCGAGCAATTACCACTTTATCAGGGATTACTCGAGCACATGCAGTATCTGCAATTGGCACCTGAAATTCTGGAAAATAGTCAGTATCGAATTGATAATATTTGCCAACAATTGGAGGAGCTGAATCATGGATAAACGTTTTAAGCCTCTGACCCCGATTCAACAGATGCAAAAGAGATTGTCTGTACTTGAAACAGTCAGTAACAATCCTGACTGGCCTTTTCATCAGGTTGCTCGCTTCATTCGTACCGAGTTGCACCTCACACTCAACGACATGGCTAAAATTACCAAGATTGCTCCCCAGACTCTACAGAAAATGGAACAACCTGAAGGCAATCCAACACTCAAGTCTATGCAGAAATTACTGGATGCTTTTGGTTTAAAGCTAGAAATTAGAGTTAAATCCTGATGATAATCCGATGCTTTAATTGATATTCAGGGGGATTTTAGAGAACAAGAATGGCTTAACAACTGAAAATATGCCCTCCTTCAATCTATTTATTAAGTCCTTGCTCCATTGCAGGAATCCCGGTTTAAATTAAACACGGGATTCACTGGAGGCTGACATTGTCTCATGAGTTTTTAATGAATACGTTTACTTGCGAAACGTCATTATGAAGAAATATCAACACAGAGATATTTCATTTCAAGGTATTCATCCATACCGAATTTAGACCCTTCACGGCCTAACCCTGATTGCTTGACTCCACCAAATGGCGCAACCTCATTAGAAATAGCTCCGGTATTAATTCCCACCATACCGTATTCTAAGGCTTCACCTACACGCCACTGACGTGCTGTACTTTGGGTAAATACATAGGTGGCCAGACCGAATTCCGTATCGTTCGCCATCTGAATCGCTTGTTCTTCTGTCTTGAAGCGGAATAACGGTGCCAATGGTCCAAAAGTTTCTTCTTTTGCCACACGCATCTGCTGAGTAACTTCAGTCAGAAGCGTTGGTTCGAAGAATGTACCGCCCAGATTTGAACGCTGTCCACCGATTTTCACTTGTGCACCTTTGCTCACTGCATCTGTAATATGTGACTGCACTTTTTCAATCGCAGCCTCATCAATTAATGGACCTTGGGTAGAGGCTTCATCCCGGCCATCCCCGACTTTCAGCTTGGCAACGGCAGCCACCAGTTTTTCTACCAGCGCATCATAAATGCCATCTTGTAAATAAATCCGGTTCGCACAAACACAAGTCTGTCCACTATTACGGAATTTACTGGCCATGATGCCCTGTACCGCCTGTTCAAGATTGGCGTCATCAAAGACCAGAACTGGTGCATTGCCACCAAGTTCTAAGGACAGTTTTTTGATGGTCGGCGCACACTGCTGCATCAGGATACGGCCGACTTGAGTTGAGCCGGTAAAGCTTAACTTTTTCACGGTTTCGCTTTCACATAAGACCTGACCCACTTCAACTGCATCACCACTGACATGCAGCAATACATCTTGTGGCAAACCTGCGCGCAAGGCCAAAATTTCAAGCGCATAGGCGGTTAAAGGCGTTTGTTCAGCCGGTTTAACCAGCATGGAACAGCCAGCAGCCAGAGCTGGCGCGGCTTTACGGGTAATCATCGCCGCCGGAAAATTCCATGGTGTGATGGCCGCTGTTACCCCAATTGCCTGTTTGATAACCAATAAACGTTGATGGGCAAGCGTTGGCGTCAACACGTCCCCATCAATCCGGCGCGCTTGCTCGGCAAACCAGCGGATAAAGGAAGCGGCATAACCAATTTCACCACGCGCCTCAGCCAGTGGCTTGCCCTGTTCAGCAGTTAGGATCTGAGCCAAAGATTCTTTATGTTCCTGCATCAGATTGAACCAGGCCCAAAGCACATCCGCACGTTCAAGTGCTGTCTTGGCTTTCCATGTTTTCTGTGCTTGCTGAGAACGAGCAATTAGCTGTTCTACAGATGTCCGGTCATGGGATTTCACCCAGGCCAAAGTGGCTTGGGTTGCTGCATCGTTGACTTCAATATATTCACCCGTGGCAGGCTGATCGAAGCTGATATCAGGATGCTGTAATAAATCTCTATATTGCGCTTGAAGCATGATCATTACTCTTTTATTAGGCTGCGACAGACAGTGCAAACCCTTGTTTCAAGATAGCCAATCCCGCACGGAACTGTTCTGCCGGAATCGTGAGCGGGTATAGGAAACGGATTACATTACCATAACGACCGCAGGTCAGGATTAACAGACCATTTTGCATGGCATGGTTTTGTACAGCTTTTGCCTGTTCCGCGGTTTCAAGCTCAACTGCCACCATTGAGCCCAGTGCACGAATATCTTTGACCATGCTAGATGACATTTTCAGTTCATGTAAAACATCAACCAGTTCTGCTCCTAAGTCATTGGCACGCTCACAAAGACCTTCTTCTTCAATGATATCCAGTACCGCATGGGCAGCCGCAACAGCAACCGGGTTACCTGCATAAGTACCGCCCAGTCCACCTGGATTTGGTGCATCCATGACTTCAGCACGACCCACAACGCCTGAGATCGGGAAACCGCCGCCCAGACTCTTGGCCATCGTAATCAGGTCTGGCTTGGTATCATAATAATCCATCGCAAACAGTTTACCTGTACGCGCAAAACCAGACTGTACTTCATCAGCAATCAGTAAAATGCCGTTTTGATCGCATATTACACGCAAGCGTTTCAGGAAATCTGCTGGCACCACATTAAATCCGCCTTCGCCTTGTACAGGCTCAAGCACAATCGCTGCTACGTCATGCGCAGCAATATCTTCTGCGAAAATATCTTCAATGCTTTGAATTGCATCATCAACGCTAATGCCTTTGGATTCCACCGGGTAACGGGCATGGAAAACGCCACCAGGCATCACACCAAAGTCGCGTTTATAAGGTGCAGTTTTACCGGTCATGGCCATCGTCATGAATGAACGGCCGTGAAAACCATTACCAAAAGTCACAATGCCATGACGGCCAGTATGGGCACGGGCAATTTTAACTGCATTTTCGACAGCTTCAGCACCAGTCGAAAAGAATGAGGTTTTTGCAGCACCTTGGATGGGAGCGCGTGCATTGATACGTTCTGCCAGAGCAACGTAGCTCTCGTATGGTACAACCTGATAAGCCGTATGGGTAAATTTGGTTAATTGTTCAGTGACCGCAGCAATAATTTTAGGGTGGCGATGACCAGTATTCAGTACGGCGATCCCGCCCGCAAAGTCGATATATTGATTGCCTTCTGCATCCCAGATGGTCGAGTTTTCTGCTTTCTCTGCGTACCATTGACACATGACCCCAACACCACGTGGTGTTGCCTGCTGTTTACGTGCATTCAGTGCTGAGTGTTTACTGTCCATTTTGTATCCTCATTCTTGATTCATACGTTGTAAATTTTGCTATCCGGATCTTGGGATAGAAATTTGCCAAAGACTGGCTGATATGGTTCATTTTGCGCTTTTATACGTATGAGACGAGAGCCACTTTGCAGCAGATCGAAGGAGCCAATTGGTCTAGTTGAAATTAGTAAAAGAGTCAAAATATAAAATTATTTTATTTATAAACAAGTATTTATGTTTTTAATAAAAATTGGCTCCTTTTTAAATAAAGAAGCCAATTTAAAAATCCATTGCAAAAATTTAGGATAGGTCATCATGGATTAAATCCATTCATTTTTATGGATTAATCCATCTTGCAAAAACTTCGCTTAACCCGGATAGATGCCGCGTTCCTGACGCGCCATTAAAATCCGCTCACAGGCCAGAATATAAGCGGCTGTACGCAAGGAACATCCGGCCTGGACTGATTTTTGCCATACATCCTGTACCGCATTTTTCATGCTGGCATCCATACGCTGATTAATCTCTTCCTCGGTCCAGAAATAACTGGCCAAATCCTGAACCCATTCAAAATAGCTGACCGTCACGCCACCCGCATTGCAGATTACGTCTGGCACCACGGTAATATGACGTTCACTCAGAATTTCATCGGCCTCAGTCAATGTTGGACCATTGGCACCTTCTAGAATCATTTTGGTCTGAATATTTTGCGCGACCTGAGTATTAATCACACCTTCCAGCGCTGCCGGAATAAAGACTTCGGCAGGAATGGTCCAGAAAGCTGATGCAGAAATTTCATCGCTGGCAGAAAATCCCTGAATTTTATGGTGGGTATTTGAGTATTCAAGCAGCTTTCTAATATCAATCCCCTGTTCCTGATACAGGGTGGCAGAATGGTCCTGAACACAGATCACTTTGCTGCCATTTTCCTGGAAAAGCAGCGCAGCTTCACTGCCGACATTACCGAAACCCTGTACACAGACCCGGGCATCTTTTAAATCCATACCAATTTGCTGGGCAACTTCACGACCGCTAATAAACACACCACGGCCTGTGGCTTTACTGCGGCCTAAAGACCCCCCTAAATGAACCGGCTTTCCGGTCACTACACCAGTAATCGTAGAACCCGCATTCATGGAAAACGTATCCATCATCCAGGCCATGATTTGCGGATTGGTTCCAACATCCGGCGCCGGAATATCTTTTTGCGGTCCAATAATTAAATTGATTTCTGCCGTATAACGTCGGGTCAAGCGTTCCAGTTCGCGCTTGGAAAGCTGGCTCGGATCAACTCGCACACCGCCTTTGGCACCGCCAAAAGGTAAATTTAGAGCAGCACATTTGATCGTCATCCAGGCCGACAGAGCCATCACCTCATCTAAATTGACATCTGGATGAAAACGCACGCCGCCTTTGCCTGGACCGCGAGTTAAATTGTGCTGAACACGATAGCCTTCAAAATGCTGAACCGTACCATCATCCATGATGACCGGAACATCGACAATCAAACTGCGCTTTGGGCGTCGCAGCATGTCCAGTCGTTCACTCAGCTCACCCAGATAAGGCGCTACTTTATCCAGTTGCTTAAGATAATTGTTCCAGGCCGTTGTACCTTGCTCGGTATAGGTCAATCCTTTCATCATCATGTTCATTCTATGATCCTTTTGTTATATGCAGTCGTATGTCCTGGCGGCTGCAACACATCTCTATTCGGCTGTTATGGCAATCATTGCTTGATTCAGGTCTTAGTTCAGCGAGCTCCAAACAAAATCAGTGTCTAGATTTTCCGCTTTAGTTTTAATCGGTATCTGTGTATATTGCCTGCCCGCCTGTATGCTCGCATTCAAGCCGCAGATAGATGATCAAAACGCATACAAGACACTTTACAATGACTGCCTGATCAGACTATTTTGCACCTAGCAATACCGCTCTCACGAGAGCCATTTCAAATTTGTAGGAGAGAGCCAATTGCGTAGCTTGCTTGGAGATTATTTACTGCAGCGATTGCAGCAAGATGTCACAGGAACATTACAGATGCGCCTGTTCCGCTGCTTGCGTAACGCGATTATTGATAGCGTACTGGCTCCCAAAACCCGCTTGCCTGCATCGCGTGATCTGGCCAAAGAAATTCAGGTATCGCGTAATACGGTTTTAAATGCCTATGAACAATTACAGGCACAGGGCTATGTGGATGCCCGTACCGGTCAAGGCACCTGGGTAGTAGAGAAATTACCCGAATCCTTTTTAGTGAAGGCAGAACAGAATTCTCCTACTATTCCGGAAAAAAAAGCGCAGCAAAATTACAATCTGTCGCAACGCGGTTCCTACTTGCTCGGTTATTCCGCAGCTTCGCCTTATCAATGGGGAGCCTTTGTACCGGGTGCACCCGATGTAACCGAATTTCCGCATCATATTTTCAGCAAAATCCAAACGCGTTTGAGCCGTGAACCTCAAGTCAACAACCTGATTTACAGCAATGCCGGTGGCTCCCTGGAACTGCGTCAGGAGCTAGCGGAATATCTGAAAATTGCCCGTTCAGTGCAGTGCGATGCTGATCAGATCATTATTACCGAAGGCACCCATCAGGCAATTGACTTAGTCTCGCGTACTTTAAGCGACATAGGCGATGAAGTCTGGATCGAAGATCCGGCCTATTGGGGCGCGCGTAATATTTTACGAATTAATGGCGTCAATCTACGTTCCTTACCGGTGGATCAGGAAGGGATTATTCCCGATCTGCATCCCAAGAAACCACCTAAACTGATTTTTGTGACGCCGTCGCATCAGTATCCTTTGGGCTCACATTTAAGTTTAGAACGGCGCAAACAGTTAATTGCACTGGCACGCCAGCACAATAGCTGGATTGTTGAAGATGATTATGACAGCGAGTTCAGGTTCTCGGGCCAGCCCTATCCTTCTTTACAAGGTTTAGAGCCGGATTCTCCGGTGATTTATATGGGGACGTTCAGTAAGACGATTTATCCGGCCCTGCGTATTGGCTATTTAGTGGTACCAAAACAGCTCTTTTCTTCATTGCGAATTGTGGCCTCGGAACTTTATCGTGGTGGTCACTTAATCGATCAGCAAACACTGGCTGAATTTATCCGTGAAGGACATTATGAAGCGCATATCCGACGGATGCGTTTATTGTATGGCAAACGCCACGCTTTTTTAATTGACCTGATTCGCCGACATTTAGGTGAAGATTTTCTGCATGAATACAATACCGCCGCCGGTTTGCATCTGATTTTAAAATTGCCCAGCAGCAGTGATGATGTCTTGATTGCATCCAAAGCGCTTGAACTGGGAATCAAGGTCAGAGCCTTATCGCAATACTATACCAAACATTATTCCACCCGGCAGAAAGGATTATTACTGGGCTTTGCCTGTGTGAGTGAACAGGAAATTCTGGTGGCTTTCGGGATATTGTTAAAGTGCTTGCGCGAGCATGGGATCCGCACTTTAACTTAGTAAAAACTCAGGGATCAATACAATTATATTTTTAAAATCAAAAAGCTTTTAATTTATTTTTAAAGGGAACGTAAACCTGCTTTTAGCCTGATATTTTAGGTAGGCTTTATTTTTCTGTAAATATTGCCTGCTTATATTTTTTATCTCTTAAGCCAATTGGCTCCTTTGAATTGCTCAAAAATGGCTCTCGTCACTTTACAACAAAAAAGAGAAATTAACCGCATACATGAACAGCATGTAACCGTACTTTAATCAAAGTGTGATCCTGTCTATAGGGCTACAAGGATTCATTTTATTAAGATTAACTTAATATTGGTCAAGCACTGATGAATTCGGTTACAGTTTCAAAGGATAAGATAGCGTAAGCCAAATAAGGAATTTTATTGCCGCTATGCTATTGATATTAAGGGAAATTATATGGCAAAACATCAACATTTCTCCAATTCCGAATCATCAAACGGCTTAAAAAACGGACTTAAATCACGCCATCTCACCATGATTTCAATTGCCGGTGTCATTGGTGGAGCACTCTTTGTCGGCTCCGGTAATGTCATCTATTCTGCAGGACCGGCTGCACTCATTGCCTATACTCTAGGTGGAATATTAGTTTTACTCATCATGCGTATGCTGGGAGAAATGGCGGTACTGAATCCCGACAGTGGTTCATTTTCAACCTATGCAGATCGTGGAATCGGGCGCTGGGCTGGATTTTCTATCGGCTGGTTATACTGGTCTTTCTGGACGTTGCTCATGGGCTGGGAAGCCTTTGTTGCCGGGAAAATCCTAAATAGCTGGTTTCCATTTATCCCGATCTGGGGCTATATGCTTCTGGTCACTGTAGCACTGGTCTGGATTAATCTCCGTGACGTAAAAAACTTTGGTGAATTCGAGTTCTGGTTTGCCCTGATCAAAGTTATTGCCATTGTACTGTTTCTGGTGTTTGGTAGTTTGGCCGTGATGCACCTGTGGCCTTGGGGCGATGCCTCTATGCTCGGTGGTACAACTCATCTAACCGCTCAAGGCTTTATGCCTAATGGGTTTTCATCGGTGATCACGGCCTTATTGGGTGTAATGTTTGCTTATATGGGAGCAGAGATTGTCACCGTAGCAGCAGCTGAAACCAAAGATCCAGCCAAGGAAATTCGTAAGGCCGCTAATTCAATTGTATGGCGTATCATTTTATTCTATGTCGGTTCAATGTTGATTACGGTTTGCCTGATTCCACACAATAATCCTTTATTGAAAGATCCGACCTGGGGTACGTATAGCGTAGCGCTTACTGCACTCGGTATTCCCGAAGCACGCCATATTGTTAATTTTGTCGTGCTCACCTCGGTATGTAGCTGCTTTAACTCCGCACTTTATACCTGTTCACGCATGGTCTATTCCCTCTCGAAACGTGGAGATGCACCAAAGAGTTTCGGTTTAACCAACCGCAATAACAGCCCATGGGTAGGTGTCATCTTTTCAAGCCTGTTTTCTTTCGTGGCGATTTATCTGACTGCCACCGAAAGTATGAATATTTATGATGTCTTGATGTTAGCGACTGGTACCGTATCTTTATATGTCTATCTTGCTATTGCCATTTCTCAGCTTAAGTTACGTAAAAAACTGGAAGCTGAAGGACAAAATATTCCATTCAAGATGTGGTTATTCCCATGGCTCACTTATCTGGTCATTATCTTTATTGTCGGCGCTTTAATTACCATGATTATTGAAGGAACCTATTTTAAAGAAGTGGTTTATACCAGTGTGCTTGCATTATTTATTGTGGGCTTAGGCATCTGTGCACAAAAGTTTAACTGGGGTAAAGCCTCAGCCAAAAAGGAAAAGGCAGCACAGGCCAGAATTAATTTAAGTGATAATCTTTAATTTATTTCTATAGAAATTTTTTAAACACATCAGAATGAATAAATAAATGGAGAGTTAAAAAACTCTCCATTTATTTTATATACAAGCCCAGTAAAAAAGGCCTATGTATGTCTAGATTTTAAATCTCCGTTGATACCTCACCTTTCCTAATCAAATTTCACCTTTCAAGACCACCTCAGCTATCAAAGTGTAGCCAGAAGCTGTTTCATCAGCTTTTTCTGTTCTGGTTGCTCAACCTAATCCGTTTCAACGAATAATTGATAAATCTCGAATACATTCTGTTATGAAATGTTGAGTCCAGCCTCATTTTGCCTAAAAGCTTCTAATATATTTTTTCTTATATGGCCACAATCATTGGAATTGGAAAAGATATGAATCATTATCCTGAAACCCCAGCTTCAACTGAAACACAAGACCATCAACCGGGTGTGCAAACCAAAATGGACCCTGCACCGGAAATTATTAAACCGCATTATAAAGGCAGTGAAAAATTAAAAGGCAAAGTTGCCTTGATTACTGGTGGTGATAGCGGAATTGGCCGTTCTGTATCGGTCTTATTTGCTCGCGAAGGTGCCGATATTGCCATTTGCTATCTGGATGAAGATCAGGATGCACGGGACACCAAAAAAATGGTGGAAGATGAAGGCCGCCGTTGTCTGCTGATTCAATGTGATTTACAAGATCAAGATGAAATCAAGAAAATGGTGGAGCAGACCCTTCAGGAATTTAAAACGATTAATATTCTGGTCAATAATGCCGGGGTTCAATACCCGAAAGAAAGTATTACCGATATCTCGCCCGAGCAATTACTTAAAACATTTAATGTTAATATTCTGTCGATGTTCCACCTGACTCAGGCGGTGATTCCGCATATGCAAGCAGGTGACAGCATTATCAATACCACCAGTATTACCAGTTATCACGGACATGATCAGCTGATTGACTATGCCAGCACGAAAGGTGCCATCACTACATTTACCCGAAGCCTTTCCACCAATTTATTGAAAAATAAAACCGGCATTCGTGTCAATGGTGTCGCGCCAGGGCCAATCTGGACACCATTAATTCCGAGCAGTTTTGATGAAGAACAGCTTAAAGATTTTGGTAAAAGTACCCCAATGGGCCGCATGGGCCAGCCAAGTGAAGTAGCACCGGCGTATTTATTTCTGGCCAGTGAAGAAGCCAGCTATATTTCAGGTCAGGTGATTCATGTGAATGGCGGCAGTATTATTAACGGCTAATCTGGCACAGAAGATAGCGGTTCTAGCTGACCGTTATCTTCATCTATTTAATCTTTAGATTTTCATATTTTAAAAAATTAGGTTTTTATAAAATGATTCCAACAAATACTTACCCTTGTAAAAATAAGCTCTTGTTATAGTAATTTCAGCCAAACCTGATGAGGATATTAAGATGCCTAGAGGTGACAAATCAGCCTATACCGATAAGCAGAAACGGCAGGCCGAACATATTGAAGAAAGCGAAAAAGAACGTGGTCATTCTGAAGAAGAAGCCGAACGTATTGCCTGGTCAACGGTCAATAAACAAGATGGGGGCGGCAAGAAAAAGAAAACGTCTCATTAAGCAAAATTCATATTCATGACGCTATAGGACACCTATAAAGACCCTTTATAATTTACTTATAGAGGGTCTTTTACCATCAAGTTTAAGTGATATTTTCGATACGCTGCTGAGTCCAAACTGGCCAGATCTTTTGCAAGGTCTTTTCAAATTTTGCATTCTCAGTTCGCCATTTTGGATTTTTGTCCTTATCAATAATCAGCGCACGAACGCCTTCAATAAAGTCGCCCTGCTCTAACCAGACATCTTGCAAGTCGCGTTCTAACTGCATGCATTTTTCTAGCGACAAATTCTGTCCAGCTTGCTGTAACTTCAAGCTGGTTTGCTTGGCCATGACCGGACGTTGCTGCAAAATTGCCAGCATTTTATTGGCCCAGTCCTGATCAGTTGAATTACTTGTATGAGCAAGGCTCTGTTCAATCTCCTCGAGGTTTGGATAGCCGAAATGCTGATTAATCAGATCTGCACGTTTTTGCAGCTCGCTTTCTACCGGATGCGTAATATAGGAACTAATGATCTTTTGAATCTCAAGCGAGTTTAATACCGGCGCTGCAATCAATGCCGCTTCCAGTTCAGCAAAACGCTCACTCGGCACATGATAATCCACCAGATCCAGATATAGCGCATCACTGCTGCTGATCTGTTCCCCGGTCAAAGCCATATAGACACCGACTTCATCTAGTCGGGACAAAAAATGTGTTGCACCGACATCGGGGAAAAAACCAATCGCAGTTTCTGGCATGGCAAAACGTGATTTTTCACTCGTAACTTTGATATGACAGGCTTGAGCCAATCCAAAGCCTCCGCCCAGTACATAGCCATCCATCATCACGATCACGGCCTTTGGAAAATTACGCAAGGTGCTCAGCATCTTATATTCAGTGGCAAAAAAATCCTGATATTGGGTATTGCCGGCCTGATAGCTGTCATACAGATAGCGGATATCTCCTCCGGCACAGAACGCCTTGGGACTGTTGGAATTGATCAGAACCGCTTGTACCTGTGGTTCATGCAGCCACTGATCGAGTTGCGCCTGAATGCCCTGAATCATCGCCAGGGTTAAGGCATTTAAATGACTGGTGCGGTCCAGGCTGATAATGCCCAGCCCCCCTGCGACCCGAATCGCTAAATTATTTTCATCACTCATTCTTTTTGTTCCTATTATGAATTTCTTATTGATGGGTAAATTTGGCTGGGCGTTTTTCCACAAAGGCCTGCATGCCTTCCTTTTGATCGGAACCTGCAAAAATGGAATGGAATACCCGGCGTTCAAAGCGCAGGCCTTCAGCCAGGCTCACTTCAAAGGCCCGATTAATTGATTCTTTAATCATCATCACGGCAGTAAGCGATTTTTCAGCAATTTTCTCGGCAGCTTGCAGGGTTTGTTCCAGCAATTCTTCCTTGGCAAAAACCCGAGCGACCAAACCACTTTGTTCCGCTTCCTGCGCCCCCATCTGCCGTGCAGTCAGGCACATTTCCATGGCTTTGGCCTTACCAAGCGCCAAGGTTAAACGCTGGGTCCCGCCAATGCCGGGCAACACGCCTAAGGTAACTTCAGGCAAACCAAATTTTGCATTATCAGCGCAGTAAATAAAGTCGCACATCAATGCCAGCTCGCAACCACCACCCAAGGCATAGCCGCTCACTGCGGCAATTAAAGGTTTACGGCGCTGCGCAATCCGGTCGGCCAGACTAAAAAAATCGTCCAGATAAATTTGCGGAAAATTCAGATCTGCCATTTCTTTAATATCGGCACCAGCGGCAAAGGCTTTTTCCGAACCGGCAATCATAATACAGCCAATTGCCGGATCTTTTTCTAGTTGATCCAGTGCCTGATTCATTTCAATAATCAGCTGGTTATTCAGTGCATTTAATGCTTGCGGACGGTTTAAAGTAATCAGCCCCACGCCGTTACGTTGTTCTAATAAAATTGTTTGCCACTGCATGAAATAAGTCCTTTTAAAATTAGAGGCTGCGTGCAATCACCAGGCGCTGAATATCGCTGGTGCCTTCATAAATCTGACAAATCCGCGCATCGCGATAAATCCGCTCAATCGGAAAATCTTTAAGATAACCGTAGCCGCCAAAAATCTGCAGCGCTTTGGAACAGACCCGTTCTGCCATTTCTGAAGCAAATAGCTTGGCCATGGAGGCTTCGGTTAAACAGGCTTCACCGGCTTCTTTTTTGCGTGCTGCAAAATGCACCAGTTGCCGTGCCGCTTCAATTTCAGTCGCCATACTGGCCAGCCTGAACGAAATCGCCTGCTGTTCAAAAATCGGTTTGCCAAAAGCCACGCGGTCGTGCGCGTAAGCAGTGGCTTCTTCTAAAGCGGCACGCGCCAAACCAACCGCCTGTGCCGCAATACCGATCCGTCCGCCTTCCAGATTGGCCAAGGCGATTTTTAAACCTTCGCCTTCTGCACCGAGTCTTAAACTTTCATGAATGCGGACATCAGTTAGGGCAATCTGACAAGTATCCGAAGCATGCAGGCCGAGTTTTTCTTCGACCCGTATGACTTCATAGCCAGGTGTGTCTCGCGGCACTAAAAATGCACTCATGCCTTTTTTGCCCGCGTCTGGATCAGTCACGGCAAAGACAATAATCATCCCGGCATTGTGGCCTGAGGTAATGAACTGTTTGGCGCCATTTAGAATGTAATGATCGCCGTCCTTGACCGCTCGGGTTTTAATCGCAGCCGCATCCGATCCGGTATGCGGTTCGGTTAAGGCAAAGGCGCCTATCATTTGACCTTGAGCCAAAGGGATTAAAAATTGCTGTTTTTGCTGTTCAGTGCCGAACTTGAAAATCGGCACACACCCTACAGAGTTATGTACGCTCATAATCGCAGATGTTGCACCATCGGCCGCAGCGACTTCTTCTAAGGCCAGAACATAAGCCAGCGTACCTGTGCCCGAGCCGCCCCATTCTTCCGGAATCAGCATGCCTAAAAAACCCAGCTCTCCCATTTGGGCTAAGGCCTGTTTAGGAAAGATGCCTTTTTGATCCCACTCGCCGGCAAAGGGTTTAATCTGTTCCTGGGCGAAGCTTTTTGCCATATCCTGAATCAGGTGTTGTTCTTCCGTTAATTGCATCGATGCTTCCTTCAATCTCTTTATTTAATCTTCTTATTCAATCTGTTGGCTTTATGAGCTTATGCAGTTTTAGATTGCTGCTTGTTGATTTCCTGATTGCGCAGTAAAAAGCGTTGAATTTTACCGCTTGGGGTTTTCGGCAATTCGGTCACAAATTCAATCAGACGCGGATAGGCATGCGCAGATAAACGCTTTTTCACAAATTGACCCAGCTCTTCCTGCAGCTCGGCAGTTGCAGGAGAATGACCAGCCAGAATCACAAAGGCTTTAATGATTTCGGTCCGCTCGGGATCCGGTACGCCAATCACCGCCGCTTCAATCACGGCATCGTGTTCCAGCAAGGCACTTTCCACATCAAACGGCCCCACCCGATAGCCCGAGGTAGTAATGACATCATCACTACGTCCCACAAAACTCATACTGCCATCGGCATGAATTTCCGCGGTATCTCCGGTTAAATAGTAATGGCCGACAAAAGGCGATTTGCGGCTTTCTTCATAGCCCGAAAACCACATCATTGGGGATTGGCTGATATCCACCGCCAGAATGCCCGGAACGTCCGCAGGGAGCTCATGACCCTGTTCATCGACAACGGCAATCCGGTAACCCGGGCTGGCAAAACCTGCTGAACCTGAACGCACCGGATGCTCCAGCGCATGATGGTTACACACCACCATACCGACTTCGGTCTGGCCATAATGGTCATAAATCGGCACATCTAGCACCTCTTTAAACCAGCGGATCACTTCCGGATTTAACGGTTCTCCCGCACTGCTGACAACACGTAACTTACCGCGTAGTTTTGCCATTTGAGCAGGATCGGCCGCCATCATCATGCGATAAGCAGTCGGTGCACCGGCCAGATTGGTAATGCCATATTCCTTAACAATTTCGCAGACACTTTCTGCATTAAAACCGCCTTCATAAAATAAGGTCGAGTGTCCAAGCATTAAAGGACCAGTAATCGCGTAATACAAACCGTAGGCCCAGCCGGGATCAGCAATATTCCAGAAAGCATCTTCAGGAGTTAGACCAATGGCATTTTGCATATAGCTTGCAAAAGCAATCAGCGCTTTTAAAGGGACTTTAAGAGGTTTCGCTGGTCCAGTAGTACCGGAGGTAAACATCAATAAAAATGGATCATCAACATTCAGGATCTCCAGCTCACAAGCTTCAGCCTGACGGTTTAATACCGTCCAGAAGCTAAGATCGTACGGATAACGTTCCGCTTCGCTTTCGGCATGTACGGTGACGATCGTGGGACAATCGGCAAGATCGGATAATTTCTCTCGATTCGCCAGGTCTGTGATCACCAGCTTGCTTTGCGCCAGCTGAATACGATGCTCGATGGCTTTGGGACCAAAGGCAGTAAATAACGGTTGATAGACCGCACCAATCCGCCAAGTTGCCAAAATGGTAATGATCAGCTCCGGGGTACGCGGTAATAATCCGGAAACGCGGTCGCCTTTGCCAATGCCTTGAGACTTAAGAAAATTGGCAAACTGGCTGGAATATTTTTTGAGCTCGGCAAAGCTATATTGTTCTTTTCTGCCATCTTTACCATGCCAGTATAGGGCAATGGCATCGGAATCGGCATGACGGTCACAGCATTCATAACAGGCATTTACTGCCTGCATTGAACCGGAGAGATACTGACTTGTAACCGTATTTAAATCAAAGTTTTGAACCGTTGTTTGATAATCTAACATGTTAAACCTCAGCCTGAATTTATCGTTATTACTGACAAGGTGTAATTATTGAAGCGAATCCTTGCTCCATCTGAATCTTTTAAGTTTTAAGCAGGTGGCGTAGTGTATTGATGCATGATGCTGGAAAAGTCCAGATGGGCATCGCCTTCCTGACACAGTTGTTGATAGAGTTTTTGTACCATGCTGCCCAGAACCACCGGCTGATCCACCTGTTGCGCAGCATCCACGGCCAAGCCCAAATCTTTGAGCATCAGTTGTGCGGCAAAACCGTCGGTATAACCCCGCGATGACGGCGCATTGACACAAATATCGGGCCACGGATTATAAATTTCCGAACTCCAGCAGCGTCCGGTGGAACTGTTAATCACGCCAGCCAAGGCCTGTGGATCAATGCCCAGTTTAGCCCCGAGTGCCATCCCTTCTGCAACCGCAGTCATGGAAATCCCCAGAATCAGGTTATTACAGATTTTTGCAACCTGTCCTGTTCCCACCGCACCACAATGCACCAGATTTTTACCCATACAGCCAAGAACCGGTTTGACGGCCTCAAAGGTGGCATCATCTGCACCGACCATGAAGGTTAAAGTGCCATCTTTTGCACCTAAAGTACCACCGGATACTGGTGCATCACAGACGCGAATCTGCTTGGCTTGCGCTGCTGCAGCAACCTCCTGAATGGTTTGTGGATCAATGGTGCTGCTGTCGATACATAAGCTGCCTGCTTGAAGCACCTCCAGAATACCGTGTTCACCTAAATAGACTTCACGCACATGCTTGGCGGCGGGCAACATGCTGACCACGATCTCCGCCTGCTTCGCGGCAGCTTGTGGACTGTCGCAGACGATACCGCCCACTTCTGCAAAATGCTGTAAAGCCACTGCACTTAAGTCATAACCAAAAACTTGATGACCCGACTTGAGCAGGTTTTGCGCCATGGAACCGCCCATGTTGCCTAAACCAATAAATGCAATCTTCATGCTGATGCTCCTTAACGCAGACTGATTGTGGTATTGACACCAGTGGTTTCCTGGTCATCTTCAAACCAGCGGCTGGTAATGGTTTTGGTCTGGGTATAGAACTGCACCGCCTGTTTGCCATAAGGACCGAGATCACCCAGTTTTGAACCGCGTGAACCGGTAAAACTGAAGAAAGGCACAGGTACAGGAATTGGAATGTTAATGCCGACCTGACCGATATCAATCTGGTTCTGGAAGGTACGTGCCGTATTGCCATTCTGGGTAAACAGTCCCACACCATTGCCAAATGGATTGGCATTAATCAGCTCAATGGCTTGCTCTAAAGTATCGACATGCATGATCGCCAGTACCGGGCCAAACACTTCTTCTTTATAAATACGCATATCGGTCGTGACCTGATTAAAAATCGTGGGACCGACAAAATTACCTTGTTTATAACCTGGAACCTGTACATCACGCCCATCCAGCAGCATTTCAGCGCCTTGTTCAACGCCACTGTTAATTAAATCGATCACACGCGCTTTGGCACGGGTTGAAATTACCGGTCCCACATCGGTATTCGGTTCATGTCCGGCATTCACCTTTAAGGTTTTGGTTTTATTGACCAGTTCATCGACCCAGTGCTTGGTCTCACCGACCATTATGGCCACGGAAAGTGCCATACAACGCTGACCCGCTGCGCCAAAAGCTGCACCGACCAACGCATTTAAAGTCTGTTCTTTATTTGCATCTGGCATCACCACCACATGGTTTTTGGCGCCCATCATCGACTGCACACGTTTGCCGTGCTTGCCTGCCAGATTGTAGACATGCGTACCGACTGCGGTTGAACCGACAAAAGAGATGGCTTTGATGTCACGATGGGTACACAGCAGATCGACTACCTCTTTACCACCATGCACGACATTCAGCACGCCTGCCGGTACACCGGCTTGAATCGCTAACTCAACCAGCATCATGGTCGACAATGGATCCTGTTCCGAAGGCTTCAGGACAAAGGTATTCCCACAAACAATCGCCATCGGGAACATCCACAGTGGAATCATCGCCGGGAAGTTAAACGGTGTAATCCCGGCACAAACACCCAGTGGTTGCTGCAAGGTATAGGTATCGACACCACGTGCCACACCTTCAATATACTCGCCCATTTGTAGGGAACCGATCGAACAGGCATGCTCCACCACTTCTAAACCACGCTGGATATCACCTTCGGCATCGGCCAGGGTTTTGCCCTGTTCCGCCGTTAAGACTCGGGCGATACTTTTTAGGTTTGTACGAATCAGATCCTGCAGTTTCAGCATGATTCGCATACGTGCCTGGATCGGGGTCTGGCGCCAGTTGGAAAAGGCATTTTGTGCAGCAGCAATGGCGGCATTAACTTCTTCTGCGGTAGCAAAAGGCACTTGGCCCAAAACTTCCTGAGTGGCAGGATTAACAATATCTTGCCAATGGCTGGTTTTTGATTCGACAAATTCACCATTAATGAGAAGTTTTGCGGTGGTGAATCCGGTACTTTGCTGTGGATGAGAAATGGCGTTCATGGTCGCTCCGTGCTGGTTTGTTATTGTCGTTGTATCTGCCTTTACTGGCTTTTATTTAACGTATAATTTTTACGCTGTTTCAGCAGACTAACAAAGAACACTTTGACCACCAATAGAAAATGATGCACGATGATTGTGCAAATTTGCACAGGGATTTAACAGGATGTTAAATAGAAGATGAAAGTGGATTGGGATCATTTACGTTTCTTTTTAGTTTTGGCACGTGCTAAAACGCTTACCAATGCAGCACGCTTGATTGGGGTTGAACACAGTACCGTGGCACGGCGGATTCAGGCCCTGGAAAATACCCTCGGTACTCAACTGTTTAAGCGCGAAGCCACCGGTTATGAACTGACCTCGGAAGGTCTGGCACTGGTACCGCGTGTGGAACAGATGGAGCAGTCCTTTATCCAGATTGACAAGCGCCACGACCCTTTGCAAGGTCGGGTCCGGATTGGTGCGCCAGAAGGTTTTGGTACGGCATTTTTAGCCCGTCTTTTGGCAGAATTTTCCCAGCATTATCCTTTGCTGACCATTGACCTGATTCCGGTACCGAAAGCGATCAAACTTTCACATCGAGAAGCCGATATTGTGATCGCGATTGACCGGCCCAAATCTGGCCCCTATATCATTACTCGTTTGTCTAACTACTGCCTGAAACTGTATGGCAGCCAGCATTATTTACAGCAAAATCCGGAAATTAAAAAACTGGAAGACCTCCAGCAGCACCGTTTTGTCGATTATATTGATGATCTCGTCTATAGCACTGCACTGTATTCGCTGGAGCGTCTTCCCTTGCAGGTCAGTGCCTGTTTTCGCAGTAATAGTATTCTGGCGCAGGAAATTGCGGTTCGTGCAGGTGCTGGACTGGCCATTTTGCCGAAATTTCTGGTCAATGATAAAAGTGAACTGAAAGAGGTGCTGGGTCAGCAGCTCAGTTTTACCCACACTTTCTGGATGCTGACGCTGGTCGATCTGCAACATGAACCAAAAATAAAACTGGTCTGGGATTTCTTGCGTAAACAAGCTGATCTTCAGCAAGACCTGTTAATGGGCAGATGAGTATTGAACATACTGTTCACTTTGCAAGGCTACATAGTTTAGTTAAATCAACTGAAACAACAACGTATCGATACAGCAAATGAACGTATCACAACACTCCTGACCTCTGTGACTTGTTAAATTAACAGTCGATTATTCAGGATGTTTAACGAGATACAGGAAAATAATATGAAAATCTTGATGGTGCTGACTTCACATGACCAGCTGGGTGATACTGGCAAAAAAACCGGCTTCTGGCTGGAAGAACTGGCTGCACCCTATTACACTTTTGTCGATGCAGGCGCAGAGGTAGTTTTGGCTTCTCCTGCTGGTGGTCAGCCACCACTAGATCCAAAAAGTAATGAGCCGGATGCGCAAACCGAAACTACCAAGCGCTTTGAAGCAGATGCATCGGCCATGCGGACACTTGCCAACACACATAAACTGAGTGAAGTCTTAAATCAGGATTTTGATGCCGTGTTCTATCCGGGCGGTCACGGACCATTATGGGATCTGGCCAAAGACCAGAATTCCATTTCTTTAATTGAGCAAACCTTGCAGGCAGATAAACCTGTTGCGCTGGTCTGTCATGCACCGGGTGTACTTCGTGAAGTCAAAGATGCCGAAGGTCATTCGATTGTAGAAGGCAAGACAGTCACCGGTTTTACTAATACCGAAGAAGACGGCGTAGGCCTAACCGATGTTGTCCCATTTCTAGTGGAAGACATGCTGAAAGAAAAAGGTGGGAAATATTCCAAAACTGAGGACTGGCAGGTATACGTGCAACAAGATGGTCTGCTCATTACTGGACAAAACCCCGCCTCTTCTGCTGCAACGGCTGAAGCTTTATTAAAATTATTAAAGTAGAAGTTAATCTAAAATTCGTATTAACCTTTTAGATCGCTTCTTTTTGAATAAGAAAAACCCTGAATAAAGCAATATTATTCAGGGTTTAATTTATCTATTTATTCCCAGATTTAGTTCGCTTCAACTGCCGTTGAGGCAATATGCTGAGCCAGTAATTCTCTGAGTTTAAATTTCTGGATTTTCCCGGATGGCGTCATCGGAATTTCAGCCCAGATCTCCAAACGTTCTGGAAGATATTGCATAGTCAGATTATGGGTTTTCAGGAACTCTACCAGTTCATTGAAGCTCAAAGGTTGAGCCGGATCTTTCAGCTTGATGATTGCACAGGCACGCTCGCCCATTCGCTCATCTGCATAAGCCACTAAAGCCACTGTTGCAATATTCGGATGTTTATACAGCAATGATTCAATTTCTGCGACCGGAATATTTTCCCCGCCCCGAATAATCACATCTTTCTTACGTCCACAAATCCGGATATAGCCCTGCTCGTCCTGATAGGCAATATCGCCAGTATCGAACCAACCTTCGGCATCTGTATCATTTAAATGGGGGCGTTTTAGATATCCGCCAAAATTTGAACAGGTACGGATCATCAAACGACCGGATTCATTCAGGGCTTTGCTCTGACCTTTTTTATCCACGATCTTGATTTCTACACCTGGTAAAGCGATGCCATCAGTATTGAAAGAGCGCTCATCTTCATCTTCAGGTCGGGTCAGCGTCACTGCACCACATTCGGTCATACCCCAAGCGGATATGACTTTAACGCCCAGAATTTCCCGGGCTTTTTGTACCAATGGCCCCGGAATGGGTGCACCAGCACACAGGAAAATTTTTAGTGAATCAACCTTGTCATGCTGTTCCGCCACGGTATTGGACAGGTCATTCAGGAATGGGGTCGAGGCCATGGTGAAATTCACCTGATGCTGATGAATTAGATCCACTGCTTTGGCTACATCCCAGCTTGGAAACATGGGACAACTTGCAAGCTGATTTCTTTGATTTTTATGGTCAGGCCTTAAATAAGCTGGCTTTTGATGATGTGGTTACCCTAATTCATCTGCTCAATAAAGTAAATGATGGTTTAAAAAGTATTCATCTGCATAAAGAAACGGATCAGGAATAAACAAATAGAAATATAGCTTTAATTGAAGAATATAAAAAAGAGCCTGAATTCAGGCTCTTTTTTATAAATTGAAATTATGCCTTTTGTGGATCGTATTGACGGTCTTTAATGAATATCCCGGACACTGCGCCACACAAGAAATAGGCACCCCCCATAATCAGGAAGCCTAAGCCAATTGAACCACCGCTGGCTGCCGCGCCAATAATTGCAGGGGCAAACATGGCGCCGATACGACCTGCATTATAAGCACCGCCTACCGCAGTACCACGAATCGAGGTGGCGAAGCTTTCTGTCATATAAGTGGCATTAATCGCATATGGAATGCCGTATAGGAATCCAAAGAATATCAGCAGATAGGCAATGTTATCTGGCGTATTGAATAGCACAATCACGGGCAGGAAAATCGCCGTTCCAATTGCTCCAAACGAAAAGACAGCGCGTCTACCCAGACGATCTGCGGCAAAGCCCGCCAGAATTTTTCCGAAAATTATCGCCACATAAGTACCAATCATATAGCCGGCCATAGATTTAAAATTCATGTGCAATTCAGATTCCAGATATGCCGGCATCCAGTTGTTTACGCCATAGTAGCCAAATTGCAGAAAACCGGCCGTAAAGATCCACAAAATAAACATTCTGCGATTCGCAGGATCCGCAAAAATCTCTTTGACTGTGCTTTTTTTGGCGGGTTGCTGTACTGTGATTTCAGCTGGGGCATATAAATAAACGCTGCAAACGTGCACGCTGCCAGGATTCTGGCTCAGGAACCAGTTTCTGGATAAAAATCGCCATAACCGAGGGAATAATGGCAATAAAAAACAGGGTTCGCCAGCCATATTCCGGAATGATCCAGCCTGCCAGTACAGTGGCCACAATATAACCAACGGTCCATCCTGCCTGTAAGGTACCTAAAACCGTGGTGCGATATTCAGTTGGAACATATTCAGCCATGAGCGTATTGGCTGCAATATATAAAGAGCCAATACCAAAGGCAGAAAGAAAGCGTAAAACAGCAAATTGTTCAAAGTTTTGTGCAAAGCCTAAGGCTGCGGTCAATATAGAAAATACCAGAATCGAAATGACCACGGTACGTACACGACCTAGACGGTCACAGGCCCAGCCACCTATAAAGCCACCAATCGCCATACCTGCTAAGGTAAAACTGCCTAGTGTACCAGCCTGCAGATTACTGAGACCAAACTCTGCTTTCAGGCTATTTAAACTGAATGACAGCAGCAACATGTCCGCGCCATCTACCAGTAAAGCCAGAAAGGCGAAAATAAAAGCAATTTGCTGGGTTCGTTTGGTCGTCGGTTTAATCTTTTCTAATTCTCTCGCTAAATCCGTCATATTTAAATCTCTGTTTTCCTATCCTTAGGTTTTCATGATCTTTTTATATTTAAAGCTATTCCGCTAATGAATATGCTTTAAGGCTAATCCGTTTTTAATTCACCTGATTAACTCCTTTTTTAATCCTGTCCGGGAGATCGTTTTTTCCTTTTTATCAGTTAGCTCTTGTTCCTCATTCATGCTTATATTTGCATCAGGCTAAAGAAAATAAGATGAATATTCAATCATTTTGGATATTTTATTTTGTTATGCGAAATTTATTATCATAAAGTTGATTGTTCTTTCATTTTCATATAGCTTTAAAAAGAGGGATTAGAACGATATGTCATTTGAATAGGATCGAACAGGGAGCGTAATAATGGGTGCCTTAACAGGATTTCGTGTACTGGATTTAAGCCGGATTTTGGCTGGGCCCTGGTGTAGCCAGATTCTGGCTGATCTGGGTGCAGAAGTGATCAAGATTGAAAAACCGGATCGTGGGGATGATACCCGTATCTGGGGACCACCTTGGCTTAAAAACAATCAGCAGCAAGATACCCATGAATCGGCTTATTACCTGTCAGCCAACCGTGGCAAGCACTCGGTTGCAATCGATTTATCTACACCTGAAGGTCAACGTATTATCAAAAAACTTGCTGAACAGAGTGATGTAGTCATTGAAAACTATAAAGCCGGTTCGTTGAAACGATATGGGCTGGATTATGAAAGTCTAAGTCAACTAAATCCGCGACTGGTATATTGTTCTATTACCGGTTTTGGCCAGAACGGTCCGCGTGCTCAAGAGCCGGGTTATGATTTTATCGTTCAGGGAATGGGCGGCATGATGAGTGTCACGGGTGAACGTGATGATCTGCCCGGTGGTGGCCCGCAAAAAGCAGGTCTGGCCTTTGCCGATTTGACCACCGGCTTATATGCCGCAATTGCCATTCAGGCGGCTTTGTTGTCCCGTGAGAAAACCGGTGAAGGTCAGTATATTGATATGGCGCTGCTAGATACCCAGGTTGCTTCCCTATCCGTTCTGGCCATGAATTATCTCACCTCAGGCAAAGTCCCCGGTCGCTTTGGAAATGCACATGCCAATATTGTGCCCTATCAGGTGTTCAAAGCCCAGGAAGGTGAATTTATTATTGCCTGTGGTAATGATCTGCAATTTCAAGCTTTGTGTCAGGCCGTTGGTTTGGCTAATGTGGCAGAAGATCCTCGCTTCTTGAAAAATTCTGGACGTGTTACACATCGTGAAGAACTGACCACAGTTCTACAGGCTCATTTCTATACTCGACCGGCAAAAACCTGGGTGGATTTAATCCATGCGGTTAAAGTGCCGGTAGGAATGATCAATGACCTGAAACAGACTTTGCAAGAAGAACAGGTATTAGCGCGTGATATGGTGATTAAAATGCCGCATACCTTACGTGAAGATTACACCTCAATCGGTTCACCGATTAAACTCTCCAAGACACCGGTAGAATATAAAAAGGCCCCACCTTGTCTGGGTGAAGATACTGATGCCATTTTGAGTCAATATTTAAGTTCTGCTGAAATGGAAGAACTGAAAAGCAAAAAAGTTATCCAGCAGCGATAAGCCTGCAAGCAGTAAAAAAGGAATCTTGCGATTCCTTTTTTATTTTAAAGATAATGGATTAGATCATTCCTTAACAGGCCTTAGCGCTGGGCTGAACAGTACGAGGCAGTTCACGACGCAGAATTTTGCCTACTGCAGACTTTGGTAGTTCGGACACAAATTCAATGTATTTCGGCAATTTATAACTGGTCAGTTGCTGCTTCAGATAAGTCATGATTTCATCTTGGGTTAGAGTTTCATCCTGTTTCACAATAAATGCCTTGGGTACCTGTCCAGATTTTTCATCATCAATACCAATCACTGCACATTCCAGTATCTTAGGGTGTTTGGACAGTACGCCTTCCAGCTCATTGGGATAAACATTAAATCCGGACACCAGAATCATGTCTTTTTTTCGGTCCAGAATGGTGATATAGCCCTGCTCGTCCATACAACCGATATCACCTGTCAGGAAGAATCCATCTTTGGTAAATACCTGTGCTGTTGCTTCGGCTTGCTGCCAGTATCCTTTCATCACCTGTGGACCACGTATGGCTATTTCTCCAGCCTGATTAAGCTCTACAGGTTTTCCTTCATCATTCAGAATCAGAATTTCAGTCCCTGCCAATGGCAAGCCAATCGTGCCACTAAATCGCCGGCTTAAAGGCGGGTTAAAAGTTGCAGTTGGTGAGGTTTCAGAAAGTCCGTAGCCTTCATAAATCTGGCAGCCTGTGACCTCATACCATAAATTTGCCGTATTTTTTAAAATCGATGCTCCCCCGCCAGTTGTAGTTTTCAGGTTTGAATGATCCAGTTCACGAAAACGTGGATGATGTCCCAGTGCATTAAACATGGTATTCACCCCAGGGAAAACAGTGGGTGGATGTTTCTGGTATTGATCCGCCAAAGCATCCAGATCTCTCGGATTTGGAATCAGAACATTGGCGAAACCACGGCTTAAACCATAACTGAACAGGCAGATGGTAAATCCATAAATGTGATACAGCGGCAAGGCACAGAATACATATTCATTTTCAGTGGCATAGCGGTCACCAAAATGGCTGATAAATACGGTACTGTTCTGGGCGATATTAAATAAAATATTGCGATGGCTCAGTTCTGCACCTTTAGAAACACCTGTGGTACCTCCCGTGTATTGCAGAATGACCGTATCTTCCTGATGCTGTACAGGTGTTTTGAAATCAATAATTTCTACCTGATTTATTGCCTGCCTAAAGTCAAAGAACTGTTTATCCGGATATTGTGTTGCCTGACTATAAATAGCACTTTGCTGCTCTTGAATAAAATCCGGCGAATGCGTCGAAATAACATATTTGAGTTGAGGACATTCCTCTAATGCTGTTAATTGCTCCAAAGTCTGTCCAAGGATAATCAAGGCTTCTGCACCTGAATCCTGTAGCTGATGATAGAGCTCGCGCTGGGTGTACATGGGGTTGACATTGACCAGCACATAACCGGCCCGAATAATGGCAAAGGTAGCGATTGGATATTGAATAATATTCGGTAACATCACCGCAATACGGCTGCCAGCAGTCAGCCCAAGACTCTGTAAATAGCTAGCCAGTTTCTGGCTATACACATCGATATCGTGATAGCTGAATTTGCGATCTAGATAGATAAATGCGGTTTTATCCTGAAATTTTACCAAATTTTCAGCAATTATCGTGCTCAGGGTTTTCTCAGGATCTGGCCAGGTAAACTCCGGATTGATATTCCACTTTTTATATTCTTCCATCCATGGCTGAATGCTCATGACTATACTCCTGTCCTGGATTTACATTTATTTTGTATTATTTAAACTATAAGATTTTGATTTTAATTACATATTTTTAAACCACTTTCTGCTGTCTCGATTCAACATACTGATAGTGATAACCGCTACGAATAAAATGCTGATTTTTATCCCTAAATGAATGAGCATAATCCGGCCAGACCAGAGTCAGCTTGCGACTGACCGGGTCCAGATACCAGCTTTTACAGCTTTCCGATAACCAGACACTACCTTGGGAAAGTTGCTGTAGCTCCTGCATATAGCTATTTTCAGCGCTCTGATCCGCTTCGAAAACCTGAATCTGTTCCTGCTCAAAAAACTGTAAGGCATCTAGGATTAGATCAAATTGGGTTTCCAGGAAATAAAGTGCTGAATTATGCCCACTTCCGGTGTTGGGACCATTCAGGATAAACAAGTTTGGAAAGTTGTGTACGGTCGTTGACTGATAACCCTGCATACCGCTGGACCATTGCTGTTCTAGGCTTAAGCCATGTTTACCAACGACCTTTGCGGCATAAGGTGGACGTGCCGCTTCAAATCCGGTGGCAAATACGATGATATCTGCTGAAAATTCATGTCCTGCCTGACTCATCACGCCATCTTTGGTTACTTGTGCTAATGCTGAGTCTTCAAGCATGACATGTGGCTTTAAAAAAGTCGGATAATAATCGTTGGACAGCAATAAACGCTTACAGCCCGGCTCATAATTCGGTGTCAATTTACGCTGTAATTCAGGTTCTGCAATCTGATGTTTTAAAAATTGTAGACAGTTTTTCTTGACCCGTTCAATCTGACTTTTCAGATTACGACGTTGGGCAAAATTGTATTCATTGCCCCAGAACAACGAGTGTCTGAGTGCTGACATACTGTCCGGATCTTTACGGAAAAGCTGCTTTTCTGTTTCGCTATAAGGTCGATCTGGTCGCGGCAAAATATAAGGCGCACTGCGTTGCAATACGGTCAGGCTTTTTGCTGTTTTGGCAATTTCCGGTACAAGCTGGATGGCAGAAGCACCAGAACCGACCACAACGATATGCTGATTTTCCAGATTCAGCTCGTGGTTCCAGCGCGCAGAATGCATCACTTGGCCTTCAAATTCTTCCAGCCCCGGAATTTGCGGGAGATGCTCATCTGCCAGATGCCCGGTTGCTGTAATTAGAAATTCCGCTTCATAAAGATCTTTAGAGGTCTGAATTTCCCAAATACGTTCTTCGGCATTCCAACTGGCTTTTTCCAGTTGCGTATGAAAATCAATATGGGGCCGGATATTTTCCTGATCACAGCATTGAATTAAATAGCGCTGAATTTCTGCCCCTTGCGGAAAGACCCGAGACCAGTCCGGATTTTTAATAAAAGAGAAAGAATATAAATGGGACGGTACATCACAGGCGACCCCGGGATAGGTATTGTCACGCCATGTTCCACCCACTTCTGCTGCCCGTTCTATGATTTTAAAATCGTGAATACCCTGCTGTTTAAGGCGGATTGCCATGCCCAAACCGCCAAAACCGCTGCCTACAATTAGAATCTTGCTGCGCTGTCCTTGAGCTTGCATTATTTATCTCCTTTAAGGCATATAAGGCTGGATTTTTTGATTCACCGGATATTGTTCTGGATGCTGGCTAAACTGGTTTACCAGTTGCAGCACTTCTGCAGGCGCTTCGATATACAGTGCGTGTCCCGACGCAATTTCGATATAACGACTGTCCTGTATTGAGGCAAACAGCAGCTTTGCTTGAGCCAGAGGTATCATGCGGTCTTCATGGCAAGCGACGATTAAGGTCTCCGCACAAATGTCCGGCAAGATCGAGGTAATATCAATGTGATAATTCAGTTCACGTTGTTTGGCTGCATCTTGGGAAGGTTTAACAAAGCGTGCCAGATCAAGCACCTGTTGTTCGCTACGGGCACATAGATAATCATCGCTATACAGGCAATAATTGACAAAATGCGGCAAGGCAGCGGATTGTTCATTAAATAACTGTTGCCAGATGCTTGTCCGCAGTTGCTGCACCGAGCTGGTCTTTGCCCAACCGGCTAACAGAATCAAGCGCGCTACGCGCTGTTTGAGACTCGCGGCGACTTGTGCAGCAATCACGGCACCGAGTGAATAGCCTACCACTGTAATGGTTTCATCTTCTGCAACTGCATGCTGAATTAGTGCTTCAACCTGTTGGCTAAAATCGGTCACCGCCAGATCGGCTTTATCTGGGGTATGTAAATCAATGGATAAAACCCGTTGATGAATACCCAGCATCGGAAAAATATAGCTGAAATGCTTGTCGGTATTTCCACCGGTGCCATGAATCAGAATAATGGTGGGAAATGCAGAACGCTGTCCGACTTCATGAAAAGTAAGCTGCAGATCAGCATAAGGACACTGTTGAGTAATCATGTCTAAATCCATATAGACTCCTGATCTTGTTATTTTATGGTTTATTCAATACCGAAGAATAACTCTCAATATTTGAATGAGGTTAGGATGCAAAAATTATTAAAAAAAGACCCACGACACGAGTATCGTGGGTCAAAAGGTTTAATCGAATTTGAACTCTTCAGGTTCAAGTAAAAACAGGCTTTCACCACCTGCCTGAATATTGGCAAAGTGGGTTGAAGTTCTTGGCAAAATACGTGCAAAGAAGAATTGTGCAGTTTTGATCTTGGCTGCATAGAACGGATCAGTATTACCTTCTTCAATTTTCTGCTGCGCAGTAATTGCCATTTTCAGCCACAGATAAGCGGACACGACATAACCAGAGAAATATAGGTAGTCAACTGATGCTGCCCCAATTTCATTGGCAGACTGTTGAGCCTGTTCCTGAATGGTTCTGGTTAATTCCAGCCATTGTTCAGTCAACTGGCTGACTTGTGCAACTTGCTGGCTAAACTGGGCATGTTGTTGATGTTCTTTTACAAAGCCTTGAATTTCCTCGGTTAATGCGGTCAACAGACCCAATTTTGAACCTAGAACTTTACGCGCCAGCAAGTCAATGGACTGAATTTCAGTGGTTCCTTCATAGAGGCTGGCAATACGTGCATCACGGGCAATCTGTTCCATGCCATGTTCAGCAATATAACCGTGACCACCGAAAACCTGCATACCATGTTTAGCCGCTTCTATGCCAGTTTCAGTCATTAATGCTTTGGCAATTGGGGTTAATAATGCCAGACGGTCTTCAGCTGCTTTCTTTTCTTCCGGGCTGTCAGTGGCTTCAGCGATATCGGCATAGGTCGCCAGATAATATGCAAGTGCACGTGAACCTTCTGCAAACACCTTTTGAGTCAGCAGCATGTTACGTACTGCCGGATGCACGATAATCGGATCTGCAGGTTGGCCTGGCGCTTTCGCACCTTCAAGAGAACGCATCGCCAGACGGTCTTTGGCATAAGCCAATGCCCCCTGATAAGAAGATTCTGCTGCTGCCAAGCCTTGAATAGCTGTACCGATACGTGCCGAGTTCATAAAGGTAAACATGCAGTTCAGACCGCGATTTTCAGGCCCAATCAGGAAACCTTTGGCATTATCAAAATTCAGCACACAGGTCGCATTGCCGTGAATGCCCATCTTGTGTTCAATGGCGCTACACACCACACCATTACGGGAAGCCACATTACCTGCTTCATCCAGATTGTATTTCGGCACAATAAACAGCGAAATACCTTTGGTTCCCGCAGGTGCATCTGGCAAACGTGCCAATACGATATGCACGATATTTTCAGCCAGATCATGTTCACCGGCTGAGATAAAGATTTTCTCGCCACTGATGCTATAGCTGCCGTCTTCATTTGGCACTGCTTTGGTACGGATTAAACCTAGGTCAGAACCGGCATGAGATTCAGTCAAGCACATGGTTCCAGTCCAGCGGCCTGCAATTAAAGGTACCAGAAACTTCTGTTTCTGTTCATCGCTACCGTGGTGCTCTAAAGTACGCATGGCACCATGGGACAGGCCTGGGTACATGCCCCAAGACCAGTTCGTTGCGGTAATAATTTCAGAAATGGCAATACGGTATAAGGTCGGGAAGCCCTGACCGCCATATGCTTCGTCACCAGTTAATGAGGTAAAGCCGAGTTCTACATATTTGTCATAAGCTGCTTTAAACCCATCCGGGGTGGTTACGACGCCATCCTGCAAACGGCAACCCTGCTGGTCGCCTGTCGCATTAATCGGTAGAAGTTCGTTTTGGCAAAAGTCCGCAGCGACTTCCAGATATTGCTCCATAATATCCATAGAAACCTTGTCTGCGAATTTTGCATAGCCCTGATATTTCTGTTCAACGTTTAACAGGTCTTTCAGGACAAACTTCATGTCTTTTAATGGCGCAATATAATTTCTCATCGTAATTCCCTTGTATGAGTTCTAATTTGTATATTTATGACAATTAATTTCATAATACGAAATTATGTTTTAAATCCACTATAATATAATTTAAAGAATAAAATCTAGTCATTCGCTGAAATTTCCCATTTAAAAATAAAAAATATACAGGATGAAAAAAGCCATTCATGGTGGAATGGCTTTTCTATTCAGCGACTTCACTAAAGTTGATTAACGTGGAAAAAATTGAGCTAAACGTTGCTGAACAATCTGCTCTGCCTCCTGCATGATATTTTCGATCAGCGCCTGACAAGTCGGAATGTCATGAATCAATCCCATCACTTGACCTGCAGTCAGTACACCAGCATCAATATCGCCATTTTCTAAAGCGAGCTTGCCTTTTAAACCGCTGACATAGGGACGAATCTGTTCAAATTGCAGGTTTGGATCTTCACTCATTTTCACCACAAGATCAGATACCGCATTTTTGGCAACACGGGCGGTATTTCGGAACTGTCGATACAAAAGATGTGTCGCCCTTTCATCATTATCGACATAGAACTGTTTGATGTTTGGATGGATCGGGGCTTCCTGAGTGGCACAAAAGCGTGTACCCATATTGATGCCTTCGGCACCCAAAGCCAAAGCTGCGACCAGACCACGACCATCAGCAAAACCGCCACTGGCCACAATCGGCACAGTGAGCTGATCTGCTGCCGCAGGAATTAAAATCATGCCAGGAATATCGTCTTCACCCGGATGGCCCGCACATTCAAAACCATCAATCGAAATAACATCTGCGCCAATTCTTTGTGCTGAAAGCGCATGACGGACGGAAGTACATTTATGAATGACAATAATGCCGTGTTGCTTAAACGCCTCAATATGTTCATGTGGCTTGTTGCCTGCTGTTTCTACGATTTTGATACCGCTTTCAATGATCGCCTGTCGGTATTCTGCATATGGCGGCGGATTCACAGCGGGCAATAAAGTCAGATTGACCGCAAAAGGCTGATCGGTCATTTCTCGGCAGCGTGCAATTTCCTTGACCAAGGCTTCAGGCGTCGGTTGAGTCAATGCCGTTAATGTTCCCAAGCCACCTGCATTAGATACGGCACTGGCCATTTCTGCGGTACCGACCCACATCATGCCGCCCTGAATAATTGGATAGCGAATGCCTAAAAGCTCGGTAATACGGGTCTGAATTTTCATAAATGCTCTCCTTAGCATCCGGTAAATTGTGCAGGGCGTTTTTCGGCAAAAGCCTGGACACCTTCTTTATAGTCCTGACTGCTCAGAGCCAGATATTGCAGGTTTTGTTCCAGCTCCAGTTGCTGGTCCATGTTATTTTCAGCACTGCGTTGCAAGGCCTGTTTGGTTAAAGCCAGTGCATAGGTCGGCTGTTGAGCTAATCGCTGTGCAATGTTGTCGATATAAGCATCAAATTCTGTATCTGGAAGCATTTTCCAGATCATGCCCATTTCAGCGGCCTCTTTGGCATGCACCGGCTCGCCCAGAAAAGTGAGTGCCATGGCACGTGCATAACCGATTAAACGTGGCAACATCCAGGTGCCACCGGCATCAGGAATCAAGCCAATTTTAGAAAAAGCCTGAATAAATCGGGCACTTTCCTTGGCAATGACCAGATCACAGGCCAGCGCGATATTGGCACCTGCACCGGCAGCCACACCATTCACTGCTGCGATCACCGGTTTGGGACTCTGGCGGATCAGGTTAATCAAGGGATTATAGTATTTGGCCAGCGAGCCTTGCGGTGGCAAAGGCACATTGCCGAGCTGTCCAGCACGTTCTTTTAAATCCTGTCCCGCTGAAAACGCCCGGCCTTTGCCGCGAATCACAATCACTCGAATATCCGGATCTGTATTCCAGTTTTTCAGCACCTGCTGCACTTCCTCATGCATTTGCCGGTTAAAACTGTTGAGTGAATCCGGACGGTTAAAGCTTAAGGTTGCGACGCCTTGCTGAACCTGAGTTTGAATCGTTTCCCACATCATCAATTTCCTTATTTTTTTGCCTGTATCCCTACAATTAATAGCCTTTATTGACATCTACCTGATGGCACAAATCCAGCCCGAGATTTAAGCGTCGGTCATTTTCCAGAATCTGTTCCACTACCACAGACATGGGTGCATGTGAGGCGACATGTGGCGTAACTACGATCTTTTCATGCTGCCAGAATGGATGATCCTGAGTTAAAGGCTCTTCTTCAAATACATCAAGGATTGCACCACGTAAGTGGCCGGAATCCAGTGCATTGAGTAGATCCTGCTCGATTAAATGCTGGCCTCGCCCGACATGAATTAATGCCGCCTGTTCAGGTAACTGCTGAAATAATTCAGCAGAAAGAATGCCGGTATTCTCTTCAGTAAGTGGTAGCAGATTAATCAGGATCTGGCTGTGGGCCAAAAACTCGGAAAGTTGTTCTGATCCCACATAGCTTTTGACCTGAGCAATCTCTTTTGGGGAATTGGACCACCCAGACACCTGATAGCCCATGTCGGCAAAACGTTTTGCCACATAACCACCCATATGGCCAAGGCCCATAATCCCAATCTGGATATGATGGCTATAATTTTGACGATACTGTTTCCATAGCTGCTGCTTTTGCTGCTGGATCATGCGGTCAAAATAACGCTGGAAATACAGCACGCCCCAGAGCAGATAATCAAACATGCCCTTTTGATGATGTGGATCCAGTACCCGGCAGACTGACTGGTCAGATCTAATCTCGTTTAAATTTAAGTGTTCGACCCCCGCAGCAATCGAATGAATCAGGCCAAGTTCTGGAAGTTTTTGGAGTTTTTCCAGATCTGGAAACCACGAAGCTGCTGTGGTCGCCAGTTCTGCTTCCGGGCTGTCCAATATACAAAAACTGCCCTCAGGAGCATATTTCTGAAAAGACTTCACCAGAATCGCTTCAATATTCGGCACAGTACTGGATATCACAATCATGATGCATACTCCGTATATTGATGCTCAATCAGGGATAACGCAGCCTGCCAGGCACGCTGTAAAATCGGTTCAACTAAAGGACTGGCGAACTGCTTGGCAGTTTTAATTCGGACTTCTTCTGTTGGATAATGCAGTTCGGCACCCCCACTTAAAGCTTTGATCTGCGCCTGACAGGCACGCTCCAGAAAATAGATTTCATGAAAGGCCCGTGCAATCGTTTCGCCAGCCGTTAAAAGTCCGTGATTGCGCAAAATCATGGCGCGATGGCTACCCAGGTCCTGAATCAGGCGCTCCTGTTCATCTGTTGACAGTGCCACGCCTTCATATTCGTGATAGGCCACCTGCTGATAAAATTTCAGCGCATGCTGGGAAATTGGCAGAAGTCCGTGTTTCTGTGCAGAAACTGCTATGCCATCCGCGGTATGCGTATGAATGACGCAGTTCAGATGAGCATGTGCTTCATGAATTGCAGAGTGGATGACGAAGCCCGCCATATTCACCGGCTTGTCCTGTTCATAGCTTTCTACCACATGCCCTTCATGATTAATCTTGACCAGCGTTGAGGCACACATTTTTTCAAAAGCGACACCATACTGATTAATCAGAAAACAGTCAGGCTGATCGGGAACTCTTAAACTGATGTGAGTATCAATCAGGTCCGTCATCCGGTAATGCGCAATAATGCGATAAAGCGCTGCGAGTTCACAACGTGCCTGCCATTCAGCATCTGTGACGAGATTTTTTATTGTCATCGTTCCATCCTGGAAAAATATAGCATTTCGATCACTATCTGTTATATCATAATTCTATAAAAACAGAATATTATTTCATAAGACGAAATAAACCATTACAAGGAGTTGATATGCCCACATCACAATTAAATGGACTTGAATATCTCACCGCAATTAAAAATGGGGAAATTTCCAGTTCAGCCATGAGTGAAATTATTCCCATGCGTTTGACCTTAGTACGCGAAAACTATGTGGAATATGAAGTGCGTCCTGATCATCGCCATTACAATTTACAAGGCGGAATTCATGGCGGCTTTTGTGCAACGGTTCTAGATAGTGCGACTGGCGCTGCCGTGCATACGACAGTAGATGCAGGTGTCAGTTTCTCAACAATTGACCTGAATGTAAAAATGCTGAAAGCAATGAAAAGCGGCGAAACCTATACAGCTATTGGTGAAATTATCCGGATCGGACGCAATGTACTGACCTCAGAAGGCCGAATTATCGATAAAGAAGGTAAAGTTTATGCCTTTGGGTCGGCAACATTATTAGTCACTGGTCGTAAGTAATCATTACACTGACGTAGTCAATCCCTGCTCAGGCAGGGATTTTTATTTTAAAAGAAAAATCTCAATAAAAAATGCCATGCATATCATAGATACATGGCATTAAGACTATGACTAAACTGTTATGCAGCTTCAGGGTTTTCAATCACCATCGCCAAGCCTTGACCCAGACCGATACACAGACTAATCACGGCATATTTTTTACCGGTACGCTGTAACTGACGTGCAACGGTTAAAGCCAAACGCGCACCCGAACAGCCCAGTGGATGACCAATGGCAATCGCACCACCATTTGGATTGACACGCGGATCATCCAAAGCGACATCCAGACCTTTCAGGCAAGATAATACCTGACTGGCAAAGGCTTCATTAATCTCGATGATATCCATATCGTCTAGCGTCAAACCCGCACGCTGTACTGCCTTTTTAATCGCTTCAATTGGGCCTGCTCCCATGATGCGTGGCTCAATGCCAGCGGCTGCAGAAGACAGAATACGAGCTAAAGGTTTTAAGCCATACTGTTCCTGCACTTTTTCACTGCCGATAATCAGTGCTGCAGCGCCGTCATTGATACCTGATGCATTACCCGCTGTTACTATACCACCTTCGAAAATCGGTTTTAACTTGGATAAAGCTTCAAATGTTGAAGATGCACGTGGATGCTCATCCTCAGTAATTTGTTTAGGCGGCAATTTGCGTCCTTGAGAAACTTCAATCGGGGTAATTTCACTTTCAAAGAAACCTGCCTCTTTCGCTGCCTGATATTTTGCCTGTGATGCAGCGGCAAAGGTATCAGCCTGTTCACGGCTAATACCGAATTCTTCAGCCACGTTATCACCTGTTTCAGGCATACTGTGCGCGCCAAACTGATCCGTAAATTTACGGTTCGGGAAACGGGTACCAATCGTGGTGTCATAAATTTTGGCATCACGTGAATAAGCACTTTCTGCTTTGCCCATCACAAAAGGTGCGCGGGTCATGCTTTCTACGCCACCGGCAATGTACAACTCGCCTTCGCCTGCAGTAATGGCACGTGCCGAATCAATCACAGCACCGAGACCTGATGCACATAAGCGGTTTACCGTCTGACCTGGAACTGTTACCGGCATACCTGCTAACAATGCTGCAAAACGTGCCACATTACGGCTGTCTTCACCGGCCTGATTGGTGCTACCAAAGATTACATCTTCTACATCTGCTGCCGGGATACCGGTTTTTTCCAGCAGGTTTTTAATGACTGTTGCTGCCAGATCATCTGGACGTACGCTTGCCAGACTGCCTGCATGGCGACTGATTGGCGAACGTAAACCATCATAAATATATGCATTTAACATGAGTGTTATTCCTTTAACTTTCTAATTAATGTGTTGTATGAACAAGTGGTAGACCAAGCTGAACGCGGCGACGCAACCAAGGACTTGGACGGTAACGCTGGTCACGGGTAATCGCAGTCATGCGATCCAGAATTTTTAGAATTTTTTCAGTTCCCAGCACATCCCCCCATTCAATTGGACCATATGGATAGCCAAGGCCTAATTTCACCGCGATGTTGATATCTTCCACCGTTGCAACGCCTTGCTGGGCAATATCACAGCCGAGATTCACAATCATTGCCAAAGCACGTTGAGCCACAAAGCCGACGCTTTCCTGAATTACGCTGGCGGCCACACCATCCAGATTGAAAATCGATTGGGCTGCTTTTACCAGCTCAGGTTGGGTGACAAAAGTTGGCATCAAGGTACGGTGTTTATGCAGACCATATAGCAGATCGATACATACTACTTGCTGAGGTGCCAGCTGATAACGGACAGCGGCTGATGTTGCATCTTCACCATAAGTGGCAATCAGGATTAAAGCCTCCGCTGAAGGTGTCTCAGTTTGCTCAATCTGAATGTTGAACTGCTGCAGATATTGCTCAAGTGCCTGACGGTCTTCATCATATTCGGTGCCTAGCCAGACTGATGGATATTGACTTAACTTTTCAACCAATGCTGGAGCCACATCACCTTCTTTGCTACCCGAAGTGTAATCATAGAAACCTTTACCGGTTTTACGACCTAATTGCTTGGCAATAAAGCGCTGACGGGTAATCACACTTGGACGGTAACGTGCTTCTTCATAATACTGGTGATAAATCGATTCACTCACCGGATGCGATACATCCATACCGGTCAGATCACCTAATTCAAACGGCCCCATTTTGAAACCGATTCCGTCACGGTAGATCCTGTCAATATCATAAAATGGTGTGACATTTTCATTCAAAATGGCATAGGCTTCGCTACCAAAGGCACGGCCGGCATGGTTAATGATGAATCCTGGGGTATCTTTGGCTTTGACCGGACGATGTCCCATTTTAGTAGATAACTGGGTCAAGGCATCAACAATATCGGCACGGGTTTTAAAGCCTTCAATCACCTCGACCACTTTCATGAGTGGGACCGGATTAAAGAAGTGATAACCGGCAACACGTTCTGGCTGCTCACAGTTGGCAGCGATTGCACTGATAGATAGTGAAGATGTATTGGATGCCAGAATTGCTTCTGGTTTTACGATACCTTCCAGTTGCTGCATCAGTTTTTGTTTGATTTCCAGATTTTCAATAATCGCTTCAACGATTAAATCGCAATCTTTCAGGTCTTCGATTTGCTGAGCAATGGATAAATGAGCAAGATCTTCAGCAGCTTTCTCATGGCTGAATTTACCTTTATCAGCCAGGGTATTTAATGTTTTAGCCAGCTTTTCCTGTGCCTGTTCTGCAGCACCCGCTTTGGCATCAAACAGTACCACATCATGACCAGACTGAATCGCGATCTGGGCAATGCCCGCACCCATCGTACCTACGCCAATAATACCGATTTTCTGAATTTGAATGCTCATGCTTATCGTCCCTGATAATTTGGTTTACGTTTTTCAATAAAGGCTTGCATACCTTCTTTTTGATCTTCTGAAGAAAACAGCATCTGGAAAGATTTACGTTCCAGCATTAATCCGGCATTTAATGGCACATCTTCAGCCAGTAAAGCCACTTCCTTGATTTGTTCAAGCGCAATTGGCGGCATTTTTGCCAGACCTTCAGCCATCTTGATTGCTGTTGCAAGGGTTTCGCTGTCTTCAGTCACCTGGGACACCAGACCAATTTGATAGGCTTCCGGTGCAGGTACCAGACAACCGGTCATGATCATGCGCATGGCATGAAATTTGCCAACTGCACGGAATAAACGCTGTGTACCACCAGCACCCGGCATTACCCCTACTTTGACTTCAGGTTGACCGAACTGGGCACTTTTTCCGGCAATGATAATGTCTGCATGCATCGCCAGTTCACAACCGCCGCCCAATGCATAACCGTTTACAGCTGCAATCACTGGTTTGGAACACTGTGCAATCGCCTGCCAGTAACGTTCAGTCCGACGCTGCATCATTTGAATGGTTTCTGCATTGGCCAGTTCTTTAAGATCGGCTCCTGCTGCAAAATCTGTTTCACCACCGGTAAGAATAATGGCACGAACATTTTCATCGTCATTCAGTTGCAAAAAAGCCGCCGCAAGTTTCTGGCGAACTTCTGTATTCAGGGCATTTTTCGCTTCTGGTCGATGAATTTTAACCATCGCTACATGTGCTGAAACTTGTTCTACTTGAACTACCTGTTCCATTAAAATCTCCATTTATTTTGTATAGCGAAATTTTATTTTATATAAAACTAAGGTTTCTCAAGCTATAAATCAAGGATTTTTAACTCCAGAATGCAAAAAAGTTATTTTTTACTAAAAATAGAGTAAAAACTCTTGTTCATCTGGTTGTTTTATGATTAATTGATTTCGCAATACGGAATTAAGTATTTTAAACGCAATCTGATTATTCATTTAAATGAATAATCGCCATAAGGCTGAACTTAAAGTTAATTTACGAAATTAAATTTTCCAGCAATGAGATGATTTTGATTTAGCGTAAAGCATGAAAAATCGAATGTAGCCTGATAATAAATACAGCGGCTGTTGTGTGCAGAGCGAGTCTGTTAAATCAGGAAAACTATGTTTCCGTGAGGAAGAAAAATGGATTTAGCGGTAGCAGAGGAAATGCTACTTTGAATATATAGAGGATATAAGAATGACAAGCGATACCATCGTAACAGGAGACAATAAAACCGATGTCTCCTCCACGGATACCATTAAACAGGCACCAAAACGTCTTTGGATGACGGCTTTTATCTTTGCTTTTCTGATTTTGCTCTGTGACGGTGCAGATATCGGGATTCTGGCTTTTAGTCTGACCAGTCTGAAAGCTGAATGGGGCCTGACTTCTGTACAGGCGGGTGCCTTGGGAAGTTATTCTCTTTTAGGTATGGGGATCGGAGGCTTTATTGGTGGATGGGCATGCGACAAATTTGGACGTGTCCGCGTCATTGTACTGGCCACCATCGCCTTCTCGATCTTGTCAGCCTACTCAGGTTTTGCTCAGTCTTATACTGAATTTGCAATTTTACGTACTCTTTCTTGCTTGGGTTTAGGCTGTTTATATATTGCCTGTAATACTCTGATGTCAGAATACGTACCGACCAAATACCGTACTACTGTACTGGCAACATTGATGACTGGTTTCACTTTAGGTTCATTGGTGATTACCATGATTTCAGGCTGGATTATTCCTGAGTTCGGCTGGCGTATGCTGTACTGGATCACAATTGCTCCATTAGCTTTGGGTATCCTGATGCACTTTATGGTGCCAGAGCCAGAATCATGGAAACGTGTCCGTGAAATGAAAAGAACTGGTCAGATTGTGGATAACGATACCAAAAAAGGTAATCCATACATCACCATTCTTAAAGATAAAACTCATGGCAAGATGTTCATCTTGTGGTCTTTCAGCTCCGGTTTCCTGTTATTTGGTTACTTCGGTGTAAGTAACTGGTTGCCAAGTTATCTTGAAGCTGAATTAGGCATTAAGTTTAAAGAAATGGCACTGTATATGGTGGGTACATTCATCACCATGATTTTTGCCAAAATCATTGCAGGTTATGTTGCTGATAAAATTGGTCGCCGTATTGTGTTTGCTTTCGGCACCATGGGAACAGCGCTATTTATCCCTGTCGTGGTGTATATGCATAATGCCGATAACATTGGCGTACTGATGCTAATCTTCGGCTTCCTGTACGGTATTCCATATGCCATCAATGCAACCTATCTAACCGAAAGTTTCCCGACTGGTGTTCGTGGTACAGCGGTGGGCGGTGCATTCAATATTGGTCGTATCGGTGCAATCTTTGCGCCAATTACGATTGGTTATCTGGCGATGCATGGTTCGATCGGTACAGGTCTGTTGGTAATGGGTGCAGCATATTTCCTATGCGGTTTGATTCCTGCCCTGTTTATTAAAGACCGTTTATACGATCCGCAAAAAGCAGAATAAACCCTACTTCGGAAGGCAGGTCAAATCGCTGCCTTCCTCACTTCAAATATTTACAACACGTCAGTATAGAAAGGTCTCCTTTCATTCAGGATTAAAAATTTCTTTAGGGATTAAGAAATGAAAAAATTAGTTTTAGCGACATTATGTGGTATTGCTTCAGCACAGGCATTTTCAGCAGAAGCTTCTGAAGACCGTATGCAATTTCTTGAGTCACAGTTAAAGCAAATCCAGGCAGAACTAGAACAACAAAAAGCCGCGCAACTTGCATTAAAGAACCAGCAGGAACAAGCCAAAGCGCAAGACTCTAAAACGCTGAGTTCAATGGTAGATAATGTCGATGTTTATGGCTTGATCCGCTTTGATGGTGCAGTCGATTTCAAAAGTACTACTGAAGCCCGTGGCCGTACCATTAACCAGATTAATAAAGTACCTTTTACTGAACCGGATTCTGTACGTTCCGATTTTACTGCGGCTGCCAGCCGGATTGGTTTCCTGGCCAAAGATCTAGGAGGCAATCCGAATGTTTCTGCTCGTTTAGAAGCCGACTTCTGGACCAACAATGGTAAAGGCGATGGTGGATTACGTATCCGTCATGCACACTTAAAATACTATAACTGGACGTTTGGTCAGGCCTGGTCATTGATGTCAACACCAGAGATTAGCACTGAAGCTGTCGACTACAGCTTGTTCCTGGGTGGATCAGTCTTACGTACACCTCAGGTGAGCTATGCTTTCAAACTTGATCCGGAAAATACCTGGAATGTCGGTCTGGAGTACATGGCCGGTGGCGATCGTTCTTCTGCCTTACCTGCCTTAAGCACTAAATATGTTCATCAATCAGGCCCTCTTCATTTATTAGCTCAAGGCTTTGTCAATCAAAAGCAAGCGCAAACAGATACAGGTGATATTGAAAAAGTTGGCTGGGGTGTGGGCGTTGGTGGACGTTACCGTTTAGATGATCAAAACTCAATTCAGGGGAACTATTTCCATATGGTCGGTGATCAGCGTATTGCAGCTTTCTTGACTCAAGGTTCAACAACCGATGGTGCTGCCTGGGGTGGCGATTATTCAGTCGATCCAATCAATAATGAACTTTTATTGAATGAGTTCAATAGTATAAATATTGGCTTCACGCATAAATTTACGCCGAAACTACGTAGTAGTATTAATGCCAGCGTGGTTGATTTTGATGATTCTAGCGATTATGCCAAAGCCAATCCGGAAACCAATAAGCGCTTAACCGACTATGTGGCTAACGTGATCTATTCTCCTGTTCCAAAGATTAATTTGGGTGCAGAATATCATCATGGCAAGCGTGAAACCTTTGACAATAAGGAAGCAGATATTTCGCGTATCAACCTCTCTGCCAACTATAGTTTTTAAAGCCTCAGGAGACAAGGATGTCAGCCCAAGGGCAAATTTCACGCCGTTTCATGTTCATGATGGCAATGACCTGCGCACTCTGCGCAGGTTGTAACTATTTTAACCAGCCCTTGATTTATTCTATTGCAGAGGATCTGCAGATCAGTGTGGCTCAGTCTGGCTGGACTGTAGTACTGACCCAGATTGGCTATGCCACCGGATTATTTTTGTTTGTCCCTTTGGGTGACTTGTTCGAAAAACGGTTGTATATCTGCAGTTTGATGTTCTGTACCGGATTGGCGCTTATTGGGCTTTCAGCCAGTACCAATCTGCATATGTTGTATGGCTTTACCCTGCTCGCCTCTTTTTGTTCGATCACCACCCAGATTCTGATTCCTTTTGCCGCCAGCCTGTCGCAGCGTGATAAAAGTGCCGAAGTCGTTGGCCTACTCATGAGTGGTGTTCTGGTGGGTATTCTGTTTGCCCGTACCGTGGCCGGACTGATTTCTACTTTATGGTCCTGGCATGCGGTGTACTTGTTTAGTGGTTGTGCAATTCTTCTGCTGAGTCTGGCCATGTGGTTCCAGTTACCAAGCGCTAAGAGCCAGTTGCAGATGAATATATTGCAAATTTATCGCTCACTATTTACCTTTGCACGCACAGAACCCATGCTGATCCGGCGTAGTATGATCGGAGGTTTGGGTTTTGGCATGCTGAGTATTATCTTTACTACCATGACTTTTATTCTGGCTGAAGCACCTTATCATTTTAATGATTTCCAGATTGGCCTCATGGGCATTGTGGGGGTGGTCGGCATCTGGTCCTCTCAGTGGACCGGTAAAATGATTGGCAGGCATCGGGAAAAATGGATTGCGCATCTGGCTACGTGCGGACTGATTCTGGCCTGGATTCCTTTATTCTTTGCCCAGAATTATTTATGGATTTATATCTTGGGCTTAATTCTGGCTTATTTTGGAATTTCCTGTTTGCATGTCTTGAACCAGAATCTGGTCTATCGAATTTCAATGCAGGCTCGCTCGCGGATTAATGCCATCTATATGACCTGTTATTTTTCAGGTGCCGGTCTGGGTGCATTTTTATCGCTGCATTTATGGAAAAGCTATGGCTGGTCTGCCTGCGTCATTTTAGGTTTTATTTTTGCCGTGTTGATCTTTTTGATTAACTATTATGATTTAAACCAAGAAAGAAATTTAGCCAATATTCAGCCTGAGCCTTAGATACTGTTAAAAACCTTTGGGGTTAAAAGCTTATTTTTTTATCCCGCTTTCTGTACCGAGCATAAATTATAGAACTGATACGCTCATAAAATAGGAAAATTCTTGAGGTCTGTTTATCATTGTCTTTCTATCTGAAGAGCGGTTGAAAATATTGATATTTTAACTTTTTAGAGTTAATTCAATTTACTATTTTCCATTGCGAGATAAATAGGTTTCAATTCAGTTAAAGGTGCAGGTTTTGCATAAAAGAAGCCTTGTAGCAGATCACAGCCCTGTTGATAGAGCAAACTAGCCTGACTTAAGGTTTCGACCCCTTCCGCGACAACTTCCAAATCCAGCTGATGTGCCAAGTGAATAATCGATTGCACAATTGCAGCATCCTGACCATCGAGGGTCAGCTCTTCAATAAAACTACGGTCCAACTTGATTTGATTGATCGGCAAGCGACGTAGATAACTGAGACTCGAATAACCTGTGCCAAAGTCATCAATGGCAACCTGTACACCTAAAGTACGCACCGCTTTCAAAATTTCTATGGTTCGATCTGCGCCATTAATGATGACACCTTCCGTAATTTCAATTTTAAGTAATTCCGGCGGTAATTGACTGAGTTCAAGCGCATGTTCAAGTACCTGCAAAAAGCCTGCTCTACGGAATTGCAAAGGAGAAATATTCACCGATACTGTAATCTGGCTATTGTGCGTCTTGTTCCACTCCGCAATATCTAGACAGGCCTTTTCCAATACCCATTGACCTACGCTAATAATTTGCCCGGTTCTTTCTGCAAGTGGAATAAAAATCGCTGGGGAAATATAACCCTGCTGTGGATGGCACCAACGGATTAAAGCTTCTACACCTGTTACCAGTCCAGTTTCAGGATGAATCAACGGCTGATAGAACAGGTCAAAATTTTCCTGATTGATCGCTTCCATGAGTTCCAGACGCAGATTGGTATAGTCTATTTCTGCGACAGGCTGCATTCTGGTTTTTTCATACCACTGCCACATATTACGACCTTGTCTTTTGGCTTCCTGCATCGCCAAAACAGACTGATAAATCAATTCAGAAGAATGATGAATTGAACTGTCATCTGCCACGATACCAATACTGGCACTTAAATGTATTTTGTACTGATCGACAATAAACAGCATGGAAAGAAGATCAAGAATTTCTCCGGCGATCGCCTCGACTTCAGTGTGCTCATCTGTCCCTGAGAGCAGTAAAATAAATTCATCTTCAGCAAAGCGGCATAGCACATTATTGCCTTGAACAAATTTTTGCAGCCGCTCGCCCACACTTTTGAGAATCTGGTCACCCACCAGATGACCTAAGCTGTCGTTGATATTTTTAAAGTCGTCCAGATCTATATACAGCAAGACTAAAGGTTGTGAGTTCTCGTGCTGTACTTCAAAAATATCTTCCAGAATCTGTTTGAATGCATGCTGGTTCGGTAAACCGGTTAAATGATCATGAGTATGCTGATGCTGAATATATTCTTCGTGAATACGTTGCTGGGTAATATCTTCCTGAATCCCCAAAAAATGGGTGCAGGTTCCTGTCTGGTCAAAAATAGGACCTATGGTTAAACGATTCCAGAACCAGCTGCCATCTTTACAGTAACTTTTTATAGTCACCTGAATTTCTTTTTGTTCTTTGACCGCTTGCTTGAGTAATGCAATCTGATCCGGATCAGTATCTGGACCCTGTAAGAAAAAACAGCTTTGTCCTAATACTTCTGCTGCTGTATAACCGGTGAGCTTTAGAAAAGCCGGATTTACATACACCATTAGCCTTTCTTCAGAGACATCGGTAATAAAAAGACTATTCGGACTGGCCTCTACCCCCCGTTTTAATAATCGTAGAGACTCCTTGTTTTCACGCGATACAGTAATATCTCGGGCAATGCCAATAATACCGGTGACTTTCTGATTTTGAATAATCGGTAAATTGGTCAGATCCAGCCATAAGATATCGCCTGCAACATTATAAATTGGAAGTTCATAATGTTGAGATTTACCTTGCGCCGCTTCTGAAAATGAAACGTTAGCAAGTTCATGGAATTCGGGCGGTATGAAGGCACAATAGTGCTGACCATGGATTTGCGCTTTAGAAAAACCTGTAATTTCTTCGCAAGCAATATTGGTATTAAGCACATGTCCCTGTAGGTCAAGTTCAAAAATAATATCTGGATGATAGGTATAAAATGAGCTGTATTTTTCATTAAGCTCATGTCTTTTTTGACGTTCCTGATCAAGCTCAATTGCGAGAGCAACTAATTTTGCCGCTTGCTGTAAAAGCTGAATATGATGTTCAGTCGGTATTTTCGGTGTTCGATAATAAGTGGCAAACGTTCCGTACAAAATATCTGAAGCATTAATAATCGGCATAGACCAGCAGCTAGACAATTTTTCTGCATTTACCAAAGCACGGTAAGACTGCCAGTTTGGGTCTTTCATTAAATTCGGACTAATGACCAACTGACGTAAGAAAGCAGCTACGCCACACGATCCTTGATTTGGCCCAATTTTCAAATCTTGAATAGCATTACAGTACTCTTTTGAAAAGTGCTGTTTGCCACTTATAACATTTAAAGTTTGGGTGTCATCCTGATAGAGCATAATGGTGACAAGCGCATCTGGAATGCGCGATTCAAGCCACTGGCTAATGACATCGAGGATAGGCTTAAGTTCAGTATGGCGACCAATCAGATTAAAAATATGAAAAATTTCTTGATCATCACAATTATTATTCATTCAGACTATCACCTTCCTTAGCTTGTTAACATTTTAGACTTATTATTAAAATAATCATTAGCAAAAGTTTGTATTTATATCTTTAAAATACGGAAATATGGTCAATATTACGTGTATTTGATAATAATTCTAAAATTTAAAAATCACAGCCGAAGCTGTGATCTAAAACTATACTTTTACTCAATCAGAATATTACGGACTTATTTTTAGGCTGCTTGTTGACGACAGTCCACTAATTTACAGCCAGTCTGCCGTTGCAATTCTTCAAAACTTAAGCCATCCACTATTTCAATAACCTGAGCCTGGTTGTCTTTTAATTCAATCACACAGAGATCGGTATAAATACGGTTGACACAATGTTTACCTGTTAGAGGATAAGTCAGTTCTTCAACAATTTTTGCCTCACCGTTTTTGGTCACATGTTCCATGCAAACATAGACACAGCGAGCACCCACTGCCAGATCCATCGCACCGCCTACAGCAGGTACAGCATCAGCATTACCGGTATGCCAGTTCGCCAGATCACCATTAATAGCGACCTGAAAAGCCCCCATGATACAGATATCCAGATGCCCGCCTCGCATGATATCGAAAGAGTCCGCAGAATTCATAAAACTGCCACCTTGCAACATGCTTACGAGTTCTTTGCCGGCGTTAATCAGATCATCATCCGCCTGGTCAGGATCGCTCAATGCAGCAAAACCTAAAACGCCATTTTCCGAGTGCAGAATTACCTCCTGCTCAGGTTTTAAATAACCTGCTACGCGTGTCGGTAAACCAATACCCAAATTTACAAAAGAGCCGGTTGGAATGTCTTGTGCAACTTTAGCTACAATCTGTTCACGTGTACGTTTTTGAATATTCATTATTTAATATCTCCAACTTTGACCACATGCTGTACAAAAATCCCTGGCGTTACGATGATCTCTGGATCAAGCTCTCCCAGTTCCACAATCTGATGAACTTGAGCAATGGTAGTTTTTGCGGCTTTGGCCATGATCGGACCAAAATTCCGTGCTGCCTTACGGTAGGTCAAGTTGCCCCACTGATCTGCCTGATTGGCATACACAAAGGCATAATCAGCATGAATCGGATATTCCAGCACATAATCTTTTCCATTGATATTTCGGGTTTCTTTACCTTCAGCAATTTTGGTACCAAAACCGGTTGGAGTAAAAACAGCTCCTAAGCCTGCACCGGCTGCCTGAATACGGCAGGCTAGATTGCCTTGTGGCACCAGTTCCAGCTCAACTTTTCCTGCCTTGTACATATCTTCAAAGACGGTTGAGTTATTGGCCCGTGGGAATGAACAGATCATTTTTTTAACCAGTCCAGACAACAGCAGATTGGTTAGACCACGATCTCCAGAAGCTGCATTGTTGTTAATAATGGTTAAGTCTCTAGGACCAAGATCAATTAATGCTTCGATTAATTCTACCGGCTGACCTGCCAGGCCAAAACCACTGGTCATAATGTGTGCACCATCAGGAATTTGCTTGAGTACTGTCTCGATATCCTGCGTGATTTTATTCATCATATTGCTTCCTAGCATGTTCTATCTATATTACGAGTGCAGATTAATCTGCCTTTTGCGGATCAAATAAGCGGTCTTTAATAAAGAAAGCGGGTATCAGGCCGCAAAGAAAATAGGCAATCCCCATAATCAGTAAGCCCGTACCAATTGAACCTCCTTGAGCAAAATAGCCAATGGTAAGAGGTGCAAACACCGCACCCAGTCGGCCCACGTTATAGGCACCGCCCACGGCCGTTCCACGCACTTTGGTGGAGAAGCTTTCTGTCATGTAAGTCGCATTAATACCGTATGGAATACCATAGAGAAAACCGAAAAATAACATCAGCCAGAGAATGTTATCTGGCGTATTACCAAAGACAATCACAGGGATAAAAATTGCAGTGCCCATGGTGCCAAAAGCAAATACCGCACGACGGCCAATCCGGTCAGCGATAAAACCGGCAATGACTTTGGTACACATCATGATCAGGAAAGTTCCGATCATATACATGGTCATTTCTTTAAACTTGATTCCCAGATCAGTCTCTAAATAGGCCGGTAGCCAGTTGCTGACTCCATAATAGCCAAACTGTAAAAATGCGGTACTGAAGGACCAGAGGATAAACATGCGGCGGCTAAGTGCATCTTCAAAAATCATTTTGAAAGTGTTCTTGGGCTTTTCCTGAATAATACCACTGGCTTTTGCATCCAGGCGGGCCTGACGTGCTTCTAACCAGGCTTTCGGTTCAGGCACCAAGAAGTACATCGCGAAGGCCAGTACAATTGGAATAATGGCAATATAATAGAGGTATCGCCAGCCAAATTCAGGCAACAGCCATCCAGCCAGAACAGTTGCGACCACCGAGCCTAAAGTCCAGCCAGTCATGAGCGTTGCCAATACTGTAGAGCGATATTTGGTGGGTACATACTCTGCCATGAGTGTGTTACAGGCAATATATAGAGCACCTAGTCCAATTGCAGACGTAAAGCGCAGCCATTTGAACTGATCGTAACTTTCCACGAATCCTAACCAGAAAGTTAATGAAGAAAACAATGCGATGGCGATGACGATCACACGAACCCGGCCAAAACGGTCACAAGCCCAGCCACCAAAAAAACCGCCGATAGCCATCCCTGCAAGCGTCCAGCTTCCCAAGGCACCGGCCTGCATATTACTTAATGAAAATTCTTGTTTCAGACTGGTCAGACTGTAGGCTAATAATGCAATGTCAGCACCATCAACCAGTAATGCCAAAAATGAGAAAATAAAGGCCAGAATCCAGACTCTTTGCTTGGGTTCGTTTCCACCTTCCACTGGGTGTTGTTGTGAACTGATCGTATCCATAATGCTCTTTCTACTTTTCGGCACTCCTGTGCCTTTTAAAAATCAATATTTCACTTAATTATTTAATTGAAATATATAATATTTATTGATCATTATCACGCTTTAACAAAGTGATATAAAAATGCTTTTCAAGTTTTTTAAAAGTTGAATACGGTGAAATCACATAGCAATACATTGAAAGATATGATTAAGCACAATTCTTAAACCCGTAAAACAATCTAGCCAGCAATGCTGGCTAGAGGGAGATCTCAGGTTTAGTTGCAAAAGGCTGCAATTCCGGTTTGTGCACGACCTAAAATCAAGGCATGTACATCATGGGTACCTTCATAGGTATTTACCACTTCCAGATTAACCAGATGACGGGCCACACCGAATTCATCAGAAATCCCGTTACCGCCCATCATGTCACGGGCCAAACGGGCAATATCCAGTGCCTTGCCACAGTTATTACGCTTAATTAAAGACGTACCTTCAACTGAAGCAATGCCCTCATCTTTCATACGGCCAAAACGTAAAGCCACCTGCAAACCGAGTGCAATTTCAGTTTGCATATCTGCCAGTTTTTTCTGGATCAGCTGATTCGCAGCGAGTGGTCGGCCAAACTGTTTACGATCCATGGTGTATTGATGTGCGGTATGCCAGCAGAATTCTGCTGCACCCATGGCCCCCCAGGCAATCCCGTAACGTGCACTGTTCAAGCAGGTAAAAGGCCCTTTTAAACCACGAACTTCCGGAAATGCATTTTCTTCCGGAACAAAGACGTTATCCATTACAATTTCACCGGTGATTGAGGCACGTAGACCCACTTTACCGTGAATCGCTGGAGCAGAAAGCCCTTCCCAGCCTTTTTCTAGAATAAAGCCGCGAATGTCACCGACATTGCCTTCAGCAGATACCTCTTTGGCCCAAACTACAAATACATCGGCAATCGGGCTGTTGGTAATCCACATTTTTGCGCCTGTTAAACGGTAACCACCCTCGACTTTTTTAGCACGGGTAATCATGCTGCCAGGATCTGATCCATGATCTGGCTCAGTCAAGCCGAAGCAACCAATATACTCACCAGTTGCCAATTTTGGTAAATACTTCTGCTTTTGCTCTTCAGAACCAAATTCATTAATGGGTACCATCACCAGAGAGCTTTGTACGCTGGCCATTGAGCGGTAACCTGAATCGACACGTTCAACTTCACGGGCAATCAGACCATAACTGACATAATTTAAACCTGCACCACCGTATTGTTCTGGAATGGTTGGGCCTAGCAGACCAAGTTCACCCATCTCACGGAAAATAGCCGGATCGGTTTTTTCATGACGAAACTGTTCCAGTACACGCGGCATCAGTTTGTCTTGACAGTACGCTGCCGCTGCATCGCGGATCATGCGTTCTTCTGACGTCAGTTGCTGTTCGATTAAAAACGGGTCTTGCCAATCAAATCTAATTTTTGTCGTCATTTTAATATTTCCTTATTTTAAAATTATGAGATTAGGCGGTTGCCTGTTTAATCATTTCACGCGCAATAATAATTTGCTGGATTTGTGTGGTTCCTTCATATAAACGGAACAGACGCACATCACGGTAGAAACGTTCAATTGAATATTCACTGATATAACCCGCTCCGCCATGAATCTGCAAACAGCGATCAGCAACTCGACCACACATTTCGGTTGCAAACATTTTGGCACAAGAGGCTTCAGTCGTAACATTTCGACCCACATCACGCAGACGCGCAGCATCCAGCACCATACATTTGGCTGCATAAATCTCGGCCTTAGAGTCTGCCAACATCCCCTGGATCAGCTGGAAATTCGCAATGGGCTGACCAAACTGTTTGCGTTCCACTGCATAGTTAAGTGCGTCTTCCAGCATGCGCTCTGCCATGCCAACGCTATAACCGGCAATGTGCAGACGACCCTTATCCAGCACACGCATTGCTGTTTTAAAGCCGATCCCTTCTACACCGCCAATCAGTTGATCTTTATGCACTTTACAGTTATCAAAAATTACATCACAGGTATAGGAACCATGTTGGCCCATTTTCTTGTCAATTTTACCTAGGCTTAAACCAGGTGTACCTGCTTCGACTAGAAATGCTGAAATACCGCTCGCACCTTTAATCTCTTGATTGGTACGTGCCATCACGGTAAATGTCGTGGCGCGTGGCGCATTGGTGATGAAGCGTTTAGTTCCGTTTAAAATATAATAATCGCCGTCTTTGACTGCACTGGTTTTTAAAGCAGCAGCGTCTGAGCCGGAATCTGGTTCAGTCAAACAGAATGAACCAATAATTTCGCCCGTTGCATAACGCGGTAAATATTTCTGTTTTTGCTCTTCTGTACCGTCGATAATGATGCCGCTTGAGCCAATGCCGTTGTTAGTACCAATTAAAGAGCGAAAGGCAGCCGATGTATGGCCCAATTCCATCGCGACCAGAATTTCTTCTTCCATGGTAATGCCTAAACCACCATATTCTTCAGGAATCGTCAGGCCAAACAAGCCCAGCTCTTTCATCTGTTCCACAATATGTTCAGGAATGGCATTGTTCTCTTCTACTTCATGCTCAAGAGGCACCAGTTCATTTTTTACAAAATCGCGAATCGTTGACAGAAGTTGGTCGAGCATTTCCGGATCACGAATCATATGAATCTCCATGGATATAATTTAGGTAAATTCCTTTACCCTTATTTTTGTTTCGTATTACGAAATAAATAATCATATAAAATCATTTTGAGCAAGTGAAATTATTAAAAATTTTATATTTTAACTAAAAAATGAAATTTTTCTGGTATTCCAGTTGATTTGTGTTTAATATTTAATTTCACGATACGAAATATTTTGATGAGTGATTATTCTATTTATCAGTTTTTTTGAATAGATAATTAAACCTTTTTTCTTGCTGTAATATTTATCGATCACTGACTCTTTCGGAGAAATCGAAACTTTTTAAATATATTGGCTACGTGTTAAACCTAAAAAACTAGATGATTTTATATTGTCTTCAAAGTTGGGTAACAAAATTCTTTCCGACCACAAATAATTTCGACACTTTTCCTATATTTTATCTTTTGTAGAAGTGTTTTATTTTGTATCGTGAAATTATGTTGCTATCATATTCATTAATTTAACTTTAATTGCCCTGACCATGACAAAAAATAAAACTGGTGAAATTCCCAACTTTGATGAAATCCGTTTAGATCCGATTTCACATATTCATAGAGAAAATAATCCTCAATTTATTGCATCTATTGCGCGTGGATTAGAAATTTTGCGTTGCTTTTCAGCGACCAATCAATTGCTTGGCAATCAGGAAATTGCACAATTAACCAACTTACCCAAGCCAACTGTGGCCCGTATTACCAGCACCCTGGTTTCTTTAGGTTATTTAAAACAACTACCGAATACCACGAAATATCTGTTGGATGTTGGCGTATTGGCTTTGGGTTATGCAGCTTTGAGTAATATTTCTGCGCGGACTCAGGCTTATCCGTTTATGGAAGAAATGTCCCGTTATTCCCAAGCCCCTGTGGCAATGGCTACCCGTGACCGTTTGAGCATGATTTATCTGGAAGTGGTACATACAGAATCGACGCTAACCATGCGCCGCCCTGTCGGTTCGACTTTACCGATTCATAGCAGTGCCATGGGACGGGCCTGTCTGGCAGCGATGGATGTGAAGGAACGCGAATATTTATTTGATGCCATCAAGAAAAGAAACGAAGATCAGTGGCCAACCATCAAGCGTAATCTGGAACGTGCAATCCGTGATTATCAGGATTATGGCTACTGTCTGTCTTTAGGTGACTGGGCTAAGGATGTGAATTCCGTGGCAGTTCCGTTGGTTCACCCCAAACATGGGATATTAACGTTTAACTGTGGTGCCCCAAGTTATCTGTTAAATCAGGAAAAACTGGAAAATGAAATTGGACCGCGTCTGATTCACATGGTGAATAATATTGCAATGAATCTCAATAACATATAAAAAATTAATTATCAGAGCGACATTAAGTCGCTCTTTTATTGAATACCCAATCTACACATCTTCTTCCTTTATCCAGAATTCTCAGCAAACCTTTTTAATGCTGCGAAATAGATAAGATTTAAAAAAGATAAATTCCTATTCCAAATAAAAAGATCAAAAATAAGCTTCATAACCGATTTAGATAATGCTATAAATATCGTATAGCGAAATTGGATTTTATATTATGGAAGATATAACAAGAGAATCGATGGAGTTTGACGTCGTCATCATAGGCGCAGGCCCTGCGGGTCTTTCTGCTGCGATCAAAATCCGTCAACTTGCAATTGAAAACAACTTAAACGATTTGTCCGTTTGTGTCGTAGAAAAAGGCTCCGAAGTCGGTGCGCATATTCTGTCTGGTGCTGTGCTTGAACCACGTGCCATGAACGAGCTGTTCCCGGACTGGAAAGAACAGGGTGCCCCGCTGAATGTCCCGGTGACTGAAGATAAAACCTTCTTCCTGCTTTCAGATGAAAAATCACAGGAAGCACCGCACTGGATGGTGCCTAAAACCATGCATAACGATGGCAACTATGTCATTTCACTGGGCAATGTGGTGCGCTGGTTAGGCCAGAAAGCGGAAGAACTGGAAGTGTCGATCTTTCCGGGCTTTGCCGCGTCTGAAATTCTGTATCATGCCGATGGTACAGTCAAAGGCATCCAAACCGGTGATATGGGTATTGGTAAAGATGGCGAACCAATGCATAACTTTACCCCGGGTTATGAACTGCATGCCAAATACACAATTTTCGCTGAAGGCTGTCGTGGTCACTTAGGTAAACGTCTGATCCAGAAGTTCAACCTGGACAAGGACGCTGATCCGCAACACTACGGTATCGGCATTAAAGAGCTTTGGGAAATCGATCCTGCCAAGCATAAACCGGGTCTGGTGATGCACGGTGCCGGCTGGCCACTAAATGAAACTGGTTCTTCAGGTGGCTGGTGGTTATACCATGCTGAGAATAACCAGGTGACTCTGGGCATGATCGTAGATCTGTCTTACACCAACCCGCATATGTATCCCTTCATGGAAATGCAGCGCTGGAAAACCCATCCATTGATCAAGCAGTATCTGGAAGGTGGTAAGCGTATTTCTTATGGTGCGCGTGCTGTGACCAAAGGTGGTTTTAACTCATTACCAAAATTCACCTTCCCGGGTGGTTCTTTGATTGGTGATGATGCCGGCTTCCTGAACTTTGCCAAGATCAAGGGTTCACATACTGCGATGAAATCCGGCATGCTCTGCTGTGAAGCGGTGTTTGAAGCGATTGCTGCTGGTGTAGAAAAAGGCGGTGATCTGGCGGTGGCGCGTGTAGTGGAAGGCGAAGATTTCTTTGTCAAAGAACTGACTGCTTATACCGACAAGTTTAACAACAGCTGGCTGAAAGAAGAGCTGTATAACTCGCGTAACTTTGGCCCGGCAATGCACAAGTTCGGTCAATGGATCGGGGGTGCCTTTAACTTTATCGACCAGAACGTGTTTAAAGTGCCATTTACCCTGCACGATCTGGTTCAAGACCATGCTGCACTAAAAACCCAGGCAGCTGAAAGCTTCAAGCCAAACTATCCAAAACCGGATGGCAAGCTGACCTTTGACCGTCTGTCTTCAGTGTTTGTATCGAATACCGTGCATGAAGAGAACCAGCCAGCACATTTGAAACTCACCGATGCTTCAATTCCGCTGGAAGTCAACCTGCCGACATGGGATGAGCCTGCACAGCGTTACTGCCCGGCGGGGGTCTATGAGATTATGGAAAATAATGACGGTTCGAAACGTTTCCAGATCAATGCAGCCAACTGTGTACACTGCAAGACCTGTGACATCAAGGATCCGTCCCAGAACATCACCTGGGTGACACCGGAAGGTGGTGGTGGTCCGAATTACCCGAATATGTAAGGTAATTCCTGTGAATGAGAAAAATACATCTATTTCTCACATTCATATACCCACTCTTGAAGCAGTTAGTATTAACACTTCACTTTAATTTTTTAGGTAATCCCAGCTCCCTCGGGAGCTGGAATTAATAAGTTAGAATAGAAATAATAGAAAAGATTTTATAGCGTACTGGATATAAAAATGGCTTAACCAAAATGAGCTAAGCCATCTTTAAGATTTAAAACAAATGACGAAAAATTTTAGTCATTCTTCTATGGATTATTGCTGAGCCACAAACTTGGCACGCGCTGCATGCAATTTCTTATAGCTGTCAATTAAACGTAGATGACGATCCAGCCCTTCAAGCTGCATATTGGTTTCGGTCAAACCATAGAAACGGACTGTTCCTTCAATTGAACCTAAAACGGCATCCATACGGGCATCACCAAACATACGACGGAAGTTGTATTCATAATCTTCCAGTTCCATTTCATCATCCAGAATGACTTCCAGAACGACATTCATGCACTGGTAGAACAAGCCACGTTCGACGGTATTGGTATTGAACTGCAGGAACTGCTCAACCAGATCTTTGGCTTCTTCAAATTGCTGCAAAGCCACATAAATTAGAAGTTTCAGTTCCAGAATCGTCAGTTGACCCCATTCGGTATTTTCATCGAACTCAATACCGATTAAGGTTTTGATCTCAGTATAGTCATCCTCATCTGCTTCTTCCAGACGCTCAACCAATGCTTCCAGTTGTTCATCATCCAGACGGTGCAGATTCAGGATATCTTCACGATATAACAAAGCCTTGTTGGTATTGTCCCAAACCAGATCTTCTACCAGATAAATTTCCGAATAGCCCGGTACCAGAATACGGCAAGCTGTTGCACCTAGATGCTGATACACCGCCATATAAACTTCATGGCCCATGTCTTCCAGAATCGTGAATAATTCCTGAGCTTCGTCCGCATTCGAATTTTGACCGTTATTAGTGAAATCCCACTCGACAAAATCATAATCTGATTTCGCGCTGAAGAAACGCCAAGACACTACACCGCTCGAGTCGATGAAATGCTCGACGAAGTTATTTGGTTCAGTCACGGCATTACTGCTAAAGGTTGGTTTTGGCAGATCATTCAGACCTTCAAAACTACGGCCTTGCAATAACTCAGTCAGACTGCGTTCTAATGCCACTTCAAAGTTAGGATGGGCACCGAATGAGGCAAATACACCGCCAGTACGCGGGTTCATCAGGGTGACACACATGACCGGGAACTGACCGCCTAAAGATGCATCTTTGACCAGAACCGGGAAGCCCTGTTCTTCTAGGCCTTTAATGCCTTCAACAATTTTTGGATATTTTGCCAGAACATGTTCAGGCACATCCGGTAGTGCCAGTTCACCTTCCAGAATTTCGCGTTTAACAGCACGCTCGAAAATTTCAGACAGACATTGTACTTGCGCTTCAGCCAAGGTATTGCCGGCACTCATCCCATTGCTCAGGTATAAGTTTTCAATCAGATTGGACGGGAAATAAACGGTTTCACCATCAGATTGACGTACAAATGGCAATGAGCAGATGCCACGAGCCTTGTTCCCAGAGTTGGTGTCATATAAATGTGTACCCAATAATTCATCTTCAGGATCATAAATTTCACGGGTATGTTCATCTAAAACTTCTATAGGTAGTTCGCCATTCGGACCTGGCTGGAACCATTTTTCATCTGGATAATGCACAAATTCGGCATTGGCAATATCCTCACCCCAGAACTGGTCGTTATAGAAGAAGTTGCAGTTTAGACGCTCAATAAATTCACCCAAGGCAGATGCCAGCGCACTTTCTTTGGTCGAGCCCTTACCATTGGTAAAACACATTGGCGACTGCGCATCACGAATATGCAATGACCAGACATTCGGCACAATATTACGCCAAGACGCAATTTCAATCTTCATGCCAAGGCCTGCCAGAATTGCAGACATATTGGCAATGGTTTCTTCCAGCGGAAGGTCTTTACCCGGAATGAAAGTCGTATGATCAGAAGCCAGACTTGGCATTAACAAGGCTTGAGCATCTGCATCGATACTTTCCACTTCTTCAATGACAAATTCAGGACCGGTTTGAATTACTTTCTTGACGGTACAACGGTCGATCGAACGTAAAATTCCTTGGCGATCTTTTTCAGAAATATCAGCCGGCAGTTCCACCTGAATTTTAAAAATCTGTTTATAGCGGTTTTCAGGATCAACAATATTATTTTGCGAAAGGCGGATATTATCAGTCGGAATATCACGTGCTGCACAATATACTTTGACAAAATAAGCCGCACAAAGTGCCGACGACGCCAGAAAATAATCGAATGGGCCAGGTGCCGAACCATCGCCTTTATAGCGGATCGGCTGATCGGCAATCACCGTGAAGTCATCGAACTTGGCTTCCTGGCGTAGATTATCGAGATAATTGACCTTAATTTCCATGTGGATACCTAAATATTCTTATGTGCCGTCACGGACAGATAAGATGCTGAATCTGAATATACAAGCCGGTTCACGGAGGAGAACTTGAATGAAAAATAGAAAATGGTCAGGTTATGCCATTTGACTAAGTGTCTGGATAACGCTGCCGAGAATGGCCGCTATTATAGAATTATTTTATGAAATTGATAATGTTTGTCTGAAATTCTGGCAGATTAAACTAGGCCCTCAGTCTTTCCTGAGCTACAGGAGCATGAATCTACTTCAAGTCATGAATTATATGATCAATCAAGGTTGCGGATGAGGCAGATTTTCACCTGCCTAGTCTGAGATAATCTTAGAAATCATAACTCAGGGCAAATACTGCAAGATTACGCTGCTTGTCAGCATAGCGGTCATAACCGCCAAAGATATATTCACCCGACACACTCAACTGCGGTAAAAGCGCATAACTGAGTCCGGCAGAAGCATAACGAAAGGTAAACTGCTTTTCGGTATCGCCCAGTTCACCGCCCTCATATTTGCCTTCATCGTTAAAATAGCTCCCTGCTGCCGTAACGCTGGCATTCAGGCGATCATTCAATTGATGGCTCAGGTTAAGTGTATAAAAAGTATCGCCCTGATTGGCATAAGCCACATCATAGAGATAGGTTGATACGCTGGCACCGATACTGGTCTGATCATTCAACGTACGACTTACATTTAAACCCAGCTCATTTCCGGTAGTATGCTTGCCGCCCGGATAATAATAGGTTGCGTTCCATAGATCCCAGTCATAATTTTCGCTGCTATGGGTATAACCCACCAGAAAATCATGCTCGAATTTGTCTGAACGATGTCCCTGACGCCCCTGCACTTCTGCATAAGAATATCCAAGCGTAGATCCCCAATATCCGACATAAAAATTGCCGTAAGCTAGATTCAGCCCTGCCTGTACAGCAACGTCGTCATTTTCAGGTGCATTGGTCAAACCGCGGGAGACGTATTTGGAGACCACACTCAAGTTTCCGCTTGCTTCTATTTGTTTTACTTCCGCATCATCGGCATAACAGTAAAAACTTGAAACAGCAGCACAGCCAAACAGCACTGTTTGATTAGATCTCTTGCGAAAGTAAAA